>JBDTYN010000119.1:0-2410 GCA_040005675.1 Chthoniobacterales bacterium | reverse complement strand
ACTGGAGTGACGGGATTGCTAATGGACCCGACGAAATTCGGAAGGCCGTCCGGCACGAGGTAAAGAACGGCGCGGACGTGATCAAGGCGGCCGTTTCGGGAGGCGTGTTGTCGCTCGCGGACGAAGTGGATACGCCGCAGTTCACGCCTCCAGAAATCGCCGCGCTCGTGGATGAAAGCCATCGGCTGCGCAAAAAGGTCGCGGTCCATTGTCACGGCGATCAGGTCGGGCGCGAAGCGATCGAGGCGGGTGTCGATTCCATCGAGCACGGCTCGTTTCTGAAACCGGAAACGCTGACGTTGATGAAGACGAAAGGCACCTATCTCGTCGGCACGTTAATGGCGACGGAATACATCATGGGCAAAATCGATTCGTATCCTCCTGCCCTGGCGGCGAAGGCCCGGGCGGCAGGAGCGGCGCGTTCGGATATGTTCCGTAACGCGGTGAAACTGGGCGTTAAGATCGGCTTTGGCACCGACTCGGCCGTTTTCCCGCATGGCCAGAATGCGAAGGAATTTGCGCTGATGGTAGGACTGGGGATGGCGCCGATCGACGCGCTCCGCTCCGCGACCGGCGTCAACGCCGAGCTGCTCGGGATCGCAGCGAAGACCGGCACACTGGAGAAAGGCAAGCTAGCCGATGTCATCGCGATACCGGGCGATCCGACCGCCGACATCACGGTGACGGAACGCGTCACGTTCGTGATGAAGGACGGTAAGATCGTGCGGAACGGCGCTGCCTCGGCGGGGGTCCCTGTTCCCACTACCTCCGGCTCGGCGATGGCATCTGGGTCTGAAGCTGAGGATTGAGCGTTCGCTATCTGCGGACGGACACTGCTACTCTCACGGAATCCGCGCTCGCGGCGCCAATATAATAAAGCGCAACGCCACGCGCGGCATAGACCGGATAGAGCAGGGGATGGCCGGCGACGCGAAGTGGATTGCTAAAGTCGACCGGGATCGGCCGTCGGAATTCATGCGCGGTCGCGGAGGTGTATTCGCGTTCGCCAGCATACCATTCGGGTGTGCTCACTCCCAGATAAGTCTGAACGTGTGTGTAGGTTCCCACAGGATCGATCATCTCAACTTTGGCCGTGCCGCGCTCGAACCTGTCAGTCGGAGAGAAAACGAACTCTTGGTCAGGACCGCCCCAGAAGCTCAGGTTGATCGAGTGACCGTAGCCGACGTCGACCAGAGCCAAATCTCCGCCGGTTGCAGTGCCTTGGTGCGAGGATGCGCGCGGCGTGGCCGAACGGTCGCGATTTGCCTCGTACGAGGCGAGGTCGTTTTGCGATAGGACCAAGGCTGAATCTCGGAGGCGATTCACGAGAGATTCTGCCGCGCCCTGCGCGCGTAGCGTTGCCTCCTGTTCCGGGGTGAGTTTGCGGAGCATTCTGCGCTGGGACACTTCGCGAATGATGGCTGGTTCGCTTTCGCGCGCGCGGACCAGCAGCGAGACTTCGTTGTAATCGATTGGTTTCGCGCTTGAGCACAACGGTAAAACCAGCACACCAGTTAATGCTAATAGATATGATTTATGGAGTTGCATGTGGCTGTTCTAACAAGTTGAGGGAAGTTGAACACCACAAAATAAACAGTTAATGCACTGGATGGCGCGATGCATCTTGACAAGGGAATTCGTCTCCATTATATGGGCTGCCCCATCGCAATCGCGCACTGCGCAGCAGGCGACGGATTTTATAAGCAGGAGAGCGAAGCTCGTCTGAACTGCACCAAGTCATGGCAAAAAATCGCAGCAAACGATACCGGGCGGCCGCCGAACAGGTAGACCGCACCAAGACTTACAACCTGCCCGAAGCCGTCTCCACGCTAAAGAAACTGCCGCCGACGAAGTTCGACCAGACTGTCACCGTCTCGCTGCGGCTCGGGGTCGATCCGAAACAATCCGACCAGATGGTGCGTGGCACATGCCCGCTTCCTCATGGGAGCGGAAAACAGGTGCGCGTCTTGGTTTTCGCGGAAGGACAAGCTGCAAAGGCCGCTAAAGATGCCGGTGCGGAGCACGTCGGATTCAAAGATATGGTGCAGAAGTGCCAGGAAGGGTTTCAGGATTTCGACGTAGCGATCGCGACCCCGGCAGCGATGGCGGAGGTGCGGAAGCTCGGCAAAGTGCTCGGCCCGCGCGGTCTGATGCCGAACCCGAAGACCGGCACCGTGACTGATGATACCGCGAAAGCTGTTGGCGAGGTCAAGGCTGGGCGGGTGGAATTTAAGCTCGATAAAAACGGCAACATCGCGGTGCCAGTGGGCAAATTTTCATTCGGCGAAGATCAGCTCGTGGCCAACGGCACCGCGGTCATCGAAGCTGTTGTCCGTGCACGACCCGCGACTGCGAAGGGCCGCTTTGTGGAAGGAATGACGCTTAGTGCGACGATGTCGCCCGGGGTGCA
>JBDTYN010000118.1:0-18682 GCA_040005675.1 Chthoniobacterales bacterium | reverse complement strand
GCCTTCGCCGACGTTTTTTATCGCGGCCAGCCCGTAGCGGACAGCCATCTGTTCGTGAAGCGGCGGTCTGTGCCCGTTGTCCTGCGCGTGGTCAACGTCTTCGGTCCGGCGGTCACAGACCGCCGGGACAGGTTCCGGGCTGAACTTTAGTCCGCTTCGATTTACGTCCGGCGGGAGAATCGGGATGCCCATGCGCTTACATTCGCCGACAAAAATGGCGATCTTATCGGTGTTATTGATCTCGTTGCTGAGCAGACCTGCCATGAACTCGACCGGGTAATTTGCTTTCAGATAGGCCGTCTGATAGCTGATCAATCCGTAGGCTGCGCTGTGGCTCTTGTTAAAGCCGTAGCCGGCGAATTTCTCCAGCAGGTCGAAGATCGTGTTCGCCTTCTTCTCCGCGATCTTGTTCGTGCGGGCGCACCCCGCGATGAAGCTCTCACGCTCCTTTGCCATCTTCGCGCGATCCTTTTTTCCCATCGCGCGCCGGAGCAAATCGGCCTGGCCTAACGAGTAGCCCGCCAGTCGGCTCGCCGCCGCCATGACCTGCTCCTGATAAATCATTACTCCATACGTGTCCGCGCAAACTTCCTCCAGCAGCGGATGCTCGTACTTGATCTTCGTCAGCCCTTTCTTGCGTTTGATATAATCCGGGATCAGCTCCATCGGGCCCGGCCGGTAGAGCGCGATCAAGGCGATGATGTCGTCGATCTTCTGGACTTCGAATTGCTTTGAGAGCGATGTCATTCCGCCTGACTCCATTTGGAAGAGGCCGATCGTCTCGCCGCGGTTGTAAAGCTCGAAGCTCGCTGCATCGTCGAGCGGGAGTTTGGCCAGAGAAAAATCCGGGGCGCGCTGGCGGATCAACTTCGCCGTGTCTTCGATGACGGTAAGCGTCTTGAGACCGAGAAAGTCCATTTTGAGGAGGCCGAGATCATTGAGCGGCCCCATCGCGAATTGGCTGATCACGTCCGTTCCTCTCGTGTCGCGGCAGAGCGGCACGTACTCCGACAAGTCGCGGTCTCCAATCACGACGCCGGCCGCGTGGACGCCCGCATTGCGCGAGAGTCCTTCGAGCACGGTGGCAAACTCCCAAAGCTGCTTTGTGGCTGGTTCGGTCGAGATCGCCTTCTTCAAGTCGGGCGTTTTTTCCGCGGCGGCGGCCAGCGTGATATTCAGCTCGTTCGGGATCATCTTCGCGATGCGATCCGCTTCGCCGTAGCTGAGCCCCATGACGCGGCCCACGTCGCGCACGACGCTCTTGGCCTTGAGTTTCCCGAAGGTGATGATCTGGGAGACACGCCGCTCGCCGTACTTCTGTCGGACGTACTCGAGCACTTCGCTGCGGCGCGCCTCGCAAAAGTCGACGTCGATGTCGGGCGGCGAAACGCGCTCCGGATTCAGGAATCGCTCAAAGAGCAAATTGAACTGCAGCGGATCGACATCCGTAATGCCGAGAACGTAGGCCACCATTGATCCAGCGGCCGATCCCCGCCCGGGACCAACTGGAATTCCGCGCTGTTTCGCGAAGTGAATGAAATCCCAGACGATGAGGAAATAACTGACGAACCCGGTTTTCTCGAGCACGTCGACTTCGTAGTCGAGCCGCTGAATCAGCGCGCTGTCCTTCCCGGCCCGGTCGCCGTAACGCTCGTGCAAACCCTGGTAGCAAAGCTCGCGCAGATAGGCTTCGCGCGTTTTACCGGCCGGAGACGGATACTCAGGATATTTCGAAACGCCGAACTCCAATTTCAGATTGCAGCGCTCGGCAATCTCCAGCGTGTTCGTAATGGACTGCGGATGCTGCGCGAAGAGCGTCCGCATTTCCTGCGCGGACTTGAAATAGAGCTCCGGAACGTAGTGCATTCGCCGCTCGTCGTGCACCATCCGTCCGGTGCCGATGCAGATCATTACGTCATGAGCCTCATGATGGCTCCGCTCCAGGAAATGCACATCATTCGCCGCCACCAGCCCAAGCCCGAACTCTTTCGCGATCGCTGGCAGTGCCGCGTTACAGTTTGCTTGCGCTTCGATACCGTGATCGTGCAGTTCCAGGAAAAAATTCTCCGCGCCGAATATGTCCCGGAACTCCGCCGCGCTTTGGCGAGCTTTGGCGAGGTTATCCGACTGAATCGCCATGTTAATCTCGCCTTTCAGGCAGGCGCTCATGCCGATCAGCCCCGACGAATGCGCGGCGAGCAGCTCCTTGTCGATCCGCGGCTTGTAATGGAAGCCATCGAGGTGGGCGGTGGAGATCAGTTTGACAAGATTGCGATAGCCCGTTTCGTCCTTCGCCAGCAGGGTAAAATGATACGCCGCATCGCGCTGGTTGTTCGGCCGGTCCCTGATGGAACCGGGCGCCATGTAGGCTTCGCAACCAATGATCGGTTTGATCCCGGCTTTGACCGCTTCCTGATAGAACTCTATCGCTCCGTAAAGGTTCCCGTGGTCGGTGATCGCCACCGCAGGCATGCCGAAATCGGCCGCCTTCTTCATCAACTCACTGGTCCGGATCGCGCCATCGAGGAGCGAATATTCCGTGTGCAAATGAAGATGAACAAAGGAATCGTCGGACATTCAACTGGAGTATAGGCGTGGTGTCTCGGGCGGCAAGCCATCACAACATCTTGCGGTCTGGTGCGCCTGAATTTCGATGTTGCACCGTGACGATTCGCTTGCTAAGAGAGCGCGTGCCGCGGTTGACTTTCATCGAAAAACCGAGCGGCCGCCAACCTCTCCTGCCATGAAAAAACTCGAAGCGATCATCAAGCCGTTCAAACTCGAGGAAGTCAAAGAAGCGCTTGCTGAGCTTGGCATCGAAGGCATGACCGTGACCGAGGTGAAAGGTTTTGGACGGCAAAAAGGCCACACGGAAATTTACCGCGGCAGTGAATACACCGTCGATTTTCTACCTAAAGTAAAAGTCGAAATCGTGCTCGCCGACGAGATGGTGGACAAAGCCGTCAGCGTGGTGGTAACCGCGGCAAAAACCGGCAAGATCGGCGATGGCAAAGTTTTCGTCCTGCCAGTGGAACACGCGGTGCGAATTCGGACGGAGGAGATCGGCGAAAAAGCGGTGTGACCGAGCACGCTGATTCTTCTTACTCCGCCGTCATCCGCACTGTCTCGACGACCCCAGTCAAACTGGCCCGTCTGCTCTCCGAGCGTGATCGGCGCCAAATTTTGCCCGGAGCGCCTTGAACACTCACACTCAACACACACATTATTACTCCGAATTGTGCCATGGCTAAAAACGACAAAACTCCATCCGACGTCAGCAAAATGATCAAGGACCACGACGTGAAGCTCGTGGATTTCAAATTCACGGATCTGCCCGGCAGCTGGCAGCATTTTACCACCACGCTGACGGAGTACAACGAGGACATTTTCACCGAAGGTCTTGGCTTCGACGGCTCCAGCATCCGCGGCTGGCGCGCCATCAACGCGAGCGACATGCTGGTGATTCCAGACGCGACGACGGCGTGGATCGACGTCTTCAACGCCGAGCCGACTTTGAGTTTAATCTGTACGATCGTCGATCCGATTACCCACGAACCTTACGATCGCGACCCCCGCGGGTTGGCGGAGAAGGCGGAAGCTTACCTCAAGAGCACCGGCATCGCAGACACGGCGTTCTTCGGACCGGAAGCGGAGTTTTTCATCTTCGATGACGTGCGCTTCAGCTACACCGGCAACTCTTCGTTCCATCTCGTCGATAGCGCGGAAGGACATTGGAACAGCGGTAAGGAAGAATTTCCAAACCTTGGCTACAAAATCCGAGCGAAGGAAGGTTACTTTCCGGTTCCTCCAGCGGACACGCAGCAGGATATTCGCAACGAGATGTGCCTGGAACTGGAGAAGGCGGGCATCCTGATCGAGCGGCAACATCATGAAGTCGCCACCGGGGGCCAGGCGGAGATCGACATCCGTTTCGCGCCGATGAAGCAGATGGGCGACTGGATGCAGTATTACAAATACATCGTGCGGAATGTCGCCAAAAAGCATGGCAAGACGGTTACGTTCATGCCGAAACCGCTCTTCGGCGATAACGGCTCGGGCATGCATACCCATATGTCGCTCTGGAAAGAGGGCAAACCGCTCTTCGCCGGCAACGGTTACGCCGGCCTGAGCGAAATGGCGTTGTTTTTCATCGGGGGAATTTTGAAACATGCGCCCGCCCTGACCTGCATCACGAATCCGACAACGAACAGCTACAAGCGGCTCGTGCCGGGATTCGAGGCGCCGGTGAACCTGGCCTACTCCGCGCGAAATCGTTCCGCCGCGATTCGCATTCCCACCTACTCCGCGAACCCCAAAGCGAAAAGGATCGAATTCCGTACCCCTGATTCGGCAGCGAACCCGTACGTCGCGTTCTCCGCGCTCCTGCTCGCCGGCTTGGACGGAATTCAAAATCGAATCGACCCGGGCGATCCGCTCGACAAAAACTTGTATGAACTTCCGCCGGAGGAACTGGCAAGCGTGCCGAGTGTGCCGGACTCGCTGAGCGGCGCGATCGCCGCGCTCGAGAAAGATCATGACTTCCTTATGCGCGGTGACGTCTTTAATTCCGATTTCATCGCGAACTGGATGGAGATGAAGCGAAAGGAAAACGACTCACTCCGGCTTCGTCCCCACCCTTACGAGTTCGCATTGTACTTTGACGTCTGAGTCCGGCGGCTGACGAACTACTCAACCGAGAAGCCCACGTAGCCCGTGTGAAATGAAGCGCTTCGTGAGCGCCTGTGGCGCGCTGGCGGCAGGCTGCCTTATCGTGCTTTTTGCGACTCCCTTCGCGGATCGATTGATTCTCTTTCCGAGCACTTCGCCGATCGACACGCGGGGTGCTATTCGCCATAGAGTTAGTTTCCGAACCCGTGATCTCGAAGTGTGGACAGCCACGTCGGACTTGGCGCGGCAGCGTGGGGAAGCCGATGCGTTCATTCTTCGTTTCTACGGCAATGCCGACCGTGCGGAGCGCTGGGTGGCGCTGGAAGCTGAAGCCTGGGATCATCGCGCCGTAGAGGTTTGGGGCGTAAACTACCCTGGCTTCGGGGGAAGCTCGGGTCCGGCGCGATTGGACTTGCTGGCACCTGCCGCAATAGCGGCTTTTGACGCGCTAAAAGAACGGAGCGGCAGCAAGCCGATCATATTGTTCGGCGCGAGCATTGGGACGACGGCGGCGCTGCACGTGGCCGCGAACCGTGTTGTCGCCGGAGTTGTTCTCCACAATCCGCCAGCACTGCGCCAGATGATTCTAGGGCAATTTGGCTGGTGGAACCTCTGGTTACTCGCTGGCCCGATCGCACTCAAGATTCCGCCGGAGCTTGATTCTATCGCCAATGCACGACAGACACACGCGCCCGCCGTTTTCCTTCTGGCGCAGAACGACGAGGTCGTTGCACCGAAATATCAGCAGCTGGTCGTAAATGCGTATGCCGGTGAAAAACGCATAGTCAACCTAGCTGGCGCTCATCACAATTCACCCATCGAAGGCGCCGTGATCGCGGACGTGCACAAAGCCTATGATTGGCTCTTACCGCGATGACGTGGCATCGGGTTTCGCAAAACGCCTTGCAAAGCGAACGGTTCGACTGATGCTATCAACCGTTATGAGCTTCCTCGCGAGCTTCATGAATCTGGCCGGCCCGGACTTGATCGTTATTTTGCTGATCATCCTCGTGTTGTTCGGTGCGAAGAAACTACCTGAGCTTGCCCGCGGCATGGGCCAGGCCGTGAAAGAATTTCAGAAGGCAAAGGACGAGTTCAGTGATGAACTGCACAATGCCGGCAAGAGCGATGCGGCTGCGGCCGACCCGGTTGTTCAGCCAGCTCCGGCCGCTGTTCCACGGATCGAAAACGCATCTGCAGCAGCGGGTGAACCCCGACGCGAGCCTGCTTCCACCGTCACGCCCGCCGAGGGTGCTGACCGCGTTTAGCGAAGCGTTCATAGATTGGTCTCGCCCGGCGCGTGGGGTGATTGACTTCCGGTTGGCTTGCGACACGTTCGCCCCTCGCGTTTTATGTCCGAACCTGACCTTCGCTGCCAGATCAAGGAAATGCTGGTCAAAAACCTGATGCTGCAGACCTCTGCAGATCAGATCGCGGACGATCTGCCCCTGTTCGGGACCGACGGTCTCGGGTTGGATTCGATTGACGCGTTGGAGCTTGTCGTCAGCATGGAGAAAACGTTCGGCGTCGGCGTCCCGAACTCGGAAGTCGCCGCCAAAGCGCTCCTGAACGTGAATACGATTCACGATTACATCCTGGAGAAAAAGGCGCAGCCGGGCACTGCGTAGGAAAAGAAGGAGGGCAAGTTTCCAACTTGCCGGGCGGAAGATCGCAAGTGTGGAAACTTGCGCCACGGGATGCGCTCCGCACTCAATTGGTACGCGAGCGGTGACGCGACGAGAAGTTTCGTGTTCTCAGACCGGTGCGATCGAGGTCGCGTGTGGCTCCAACGTAGCTCCGGACGCGGAGGAATTGATCTCGTCGATCAGCCGGCGAAAGCGTCCGAAGCTCCGACGATGCGGCGTGAGAATCAGTCGCGGCAATGTCCAAATCTCCGGCTCGTTCTTTTCCTGTCGGAGCGCGCTCCTTTGCACAATCTCTCCGGCTCGGACGATATCCGCGAATTTTTCGTTCAGCTGCGCCAGGGCTTTCTCCGAAAGCTTTTCGCTGACGCGGATGACGAGCTGCTCGCCCACCCAGCGCGATGATTGGTAAACGCTGTAAAATTCGAGAATTTCGCGCACAGCTTCGCTGACGTCGTTGACGATCTTGAAGAGCTGAAAATCTTCCTCGCCGATCAAACCGAGCTTGAAGAGATGTTCCCTGAGAAATGCGACCCAGGTCTGCCAATAGGTACCCCCCGGAGCGTCAACCAGCACCAGGGGGATGATGCGCGCCTTGCCGGTCTGCATTAACGTCAGCACCTCGAAGCCTTCGTCCATTGTGCCAAAGCCGCCGGGAAAAAGCGCAAAGGCGTGGGTCTCTTTCACGAAATTCAGTTTGCGCGTGAAGAAGTAGTTGAAGTTAATCAGTTTCGGATCGCCTTCGATGATCGGGTTCGCCTTTTGTTCGAACGGCAGACGAATATTGAGGCCGAAGCTGTGCTCGCGGCCCGCCCCGCGCTGAGCTGCGCCCATGATTCCGTCGCCGCCGCCCGTGATGACCATGTAATTCTGCGCGACCATCTCGCGCGCGAATTCTTCGGCCGCCTGAGCTTCCGGTGCTGTCGCAATCGTGCGGGCCGAGCCAAACACGCAGACCTTGCGGAATTGCCGATACGCTGAAAATACTTTAGCCGCATAACGCATTTCCTTCAGCGACCTGTTCATCAGCTTCAGGTCCGCCGTGCCCATCTTGTCCCGCGCCATCTTCAGCGCGGTGACAATAATTTCTTCGATTAGCTCCGGCGATTTCTCCGCGCCCCAGTCCGCGACGAGCTGTCGAACACGATCGTCAAATGGCGCCTCGATCCGCGATTGTCGCCGCGACGGCTGATCGTGCGTTGCGCCTGCGGTAAAATCTTCCACGGCGGAGTGTTCACCCGTGAGCTACCGAGCGCACGGGGAATGTTTGCGAAAATCATTGGTGCAGCATGTCCGGACCCGGGCGCGTGAATTCAATGGCAACGCGCAGCCCGAGTAAGGATCGCGGCTTCGCCTTCCAAAGCTTGAGCGCTCCGATCGCATAGCCGTCCAGAGCACGCACGCCGGCGCTTCGAACGACGTGCACTTCGCGAAGATTGCCCGTCTCGAAGTCGAATCTCAGATCAAAAACCCCGGCCCCCCTTTGGCCAAACCTGCGCGCTGCCCATGGATAGTCCGGCCGAACTGCAACGATCAGGAGATCACGGCGCAGCGCTTCGTCCACATACATGTATCCGCGAGGGAGCGCTGGCGGGGGAGTTGCAGCGGATACCGCGGAGGAAAGCAGGAAGACTAAGGAAGCTCCAAAGAACCTCGTCAAGAGCGCGAGTCGTGACTAAACGATGATCACGTCTGCAAGAATTTCCCGCATATGTCGGATGGGCAGCGAATAATGACCGGCGTGTTCCACGAGCCGTAGCTCGCAATTGGGCAAACGTGCGGCGACCTGCTCAGCAAGCAGATACGAAAAACTCCGATCCTCTGTCCCGTGCCACAGACGAACTGGCACATTCACATCTTCTAACGAAAACCCCCAAGGCGTGGCGTAGATTTCGGCATCGGTCATCACGCCATCGGCTGATCCCCGCCAGCCGCGTCGCGCGCTTTCAAAACAGGCATCGAATGACGCCGAGTCGCGCAAGGCGGCCGCGTCGCACGGTTGCAAAAGCTTCAGCAGCAGCGGGCGGAGACGAATCGCTGGCGCGAATGTCGCAAAGGGCCGGGCGATCCGAAAAAACGCGCGGAGCAGTTGCGGCTGGTTCTTGTGCAACCAAAGCAGGCGTCGATAAAGACCGAGCAAGTGCCTGCGGTCCTCCAGCTCTGCGATTGGAGGCGCGCCGCTTACCACCGCGATGGCTTCCACCCGATCCGGAAAGGCCCGTCCGGTGACGTAGGCGTAAGGCGCCCCACCGGAAATTCCGAGGATGCGAAATCGGCCGACACGCAAATGACTCATGAGATCGTCAACGGCCGCCGGCCAATCGAGCAACGTGCGCTGTGGTTGAAAGCTCGATTCGAAGATTCCAGGCCGATCGGGGGAAATGATTCGTATCCCCAGCTCGCGCGCGGCAACGTCGGTCAACTCCGCCATTGTCCGCGAGCTGGGCCAGCCATGACAGAAGAGCACCGGCATTCCCGCGAGGTCACCGTATTCGGAATAAACGAGCTGACCACCCGTTTTCAGCTGCACCCGCTGGCCGTTCACATTCATTCTAAGGAAAAGCGGCGACTGGGAATCGCAGGGAATATTTCGCGTTTCGGCACCTCACTCTTAATCGCTACTCCATGCGCACAGTCGGCATCTCGCTTCCGTATTAGTTATTATGAACGAATACTCGCAACCCGGTTTCGGCAAAATATCGGTTCATGGCGAGGGCATGGGCGCGCCCACTCCCGAGCTTGTGGAAAAACGCGCACGCGAGATCGCGTTGATCGATGAACGCAATCCTGAGGAATTTACCGATGGCGATTGGGAACAGGCGCGGAAGGAATTGCGCGGCGTTGGGGCTGCCGACGCGGCGCCGGAAGACAACGATGAGACGGTCGATCGTGCGACGGGTTGGGATGGGGTGCCGGGATCTACCGGTGAACGCCTGCCGCGGGCCGGCGTGGACGATGACGAAATGCTCGGCGAGCAACTTGTCTCGGGCGGGCTGGAGGAAGCCGCTCACGATCAGATGCTCGCGGCACGCAAGGAAGAGCTCAACCAGGAAGGTGGAGTGATTGAAGGCGCCTGAAGCTTTGGCCGTCGCGGACGAGATCCGAAGCGGCGACATTGGCAATGGCCAACCGGTCGAGCCGAATCGCGCCGAGGCGCTCCTCGACCGTTTTCGGAAGGTGCGCGAGTTCAGCGTACGTCTTTGCCGAACACTCCAGCCTGAGGATTTCGTCGTCCAATCGATGCCCGACGTGAGCCCGACGAAGTGGCATCTCGCGCACACCACCTGGTTTTTCGAGACGTTCATTCTGAAGGTTTGGATGCAGAGCTATCGGCCGGAGGTGCCGCAGTACGCCTATCTGTTTAATTCGTACTACAACGCGGCCGGCGATATGCACCGCCGGGATCTGCGCGGACTGATCTCGCGACCAACCGTGCAGGAGACGTTTCGCTACCGCGCCTCCGTCGACGAGTCTGTCCAACAACTGATTGCGGACGCAGACGAGGAGTTGCTGGGCGAGATTGAACCGGTCCTAATCCTGGGAGTGCATCATGAGCAGCAGCATCAGGAGTTGCTCGTCACTGACATCAAGCACGTCTTCGCTCAAAATCCGCTCTATCCAGTATTCGAGCCTCGTGAATTCGAACCGGGGGCGCAGAAACCCACGCTTCAGTTTGTGGAGCTCGACGAGGCGATGGTGTCGATTGGACACGAAGGCTCGGCGTTTTCCTACGACAACGAAGGGCCGCGGCACCGCGCGCTCGTTCCCGCGTGTTCGCTCGCTTCCCGATCGGTGACAAACGGCGAGTATCTCGCCTTTATTGAAGCTGGCGGTTATACCCGGCCGGAATTCTGGCTGTCGCTCGGCTGGACGACGGTCAACGAGCAGCGCTGGCAGGCCCCGCTCTATTGGGTCAAACGCGACGGCCAGTGGTGGCACTTCACCCTTTCCGGTTTTCGAGCAATCGACGACTCCGAACCGGTCACGCATGTCAGCTACTTCGAGGCTGACGCCTACGCGAACTGGGACGGCGCGCGGTTGCCGACCGAGTTCGAGTGGGAAAGAGCGGCGGCAGATCTACCGATCGAGGGTAATTTCGTGAACGATGAGCGTTTTCATCCCGCGCCGGCCGGGACGATGGCGGCAGAAGGCCGCACCGCCTCTCGGGTATTGAATGGCAACGACATCGCGACGAGCCGTGAGATTTCTTCTTCGCATCCAGAGCTCTTGCAGATGTTCGGTGACGTCTGGGAATGGACCCGGAGCGCGTATCTCCCCTACCCCGGCTATCGGGCTGCACCCGGAGCACTCGGTGAGTACAATGGCAAATTCATGTGCAATCAGATGGTGCTTCGCGGTGGCTCCTGCGCCACATCACGCAAACACATTCGCGCCACTTATCGGAATTTTTTCCAACCGGAAAAACGCTGGCAATTTACCGGCATCCGGCTCGCGCGCGATCAGGCATGAGTCACCCGCCGCCGCCGGCAGTCGTGCCGCGCGATACGGCTGCGTCGGATTTCCGCGCGGAACTTCTCGCCGGGTTATCGCGCCAGCCTCGAACCTTGCCGTGCAAATTTTTCTACGACGAGCGGGGTTCCGAGCTCTTCCTGCAAATCAGCGAACTGGCCGAATATTACATCACCCGGACTGAGCTCGCGCTCCTGCACGAGCAGCGCCGCGACATCGCCCGGCATCTTGGGAAAGGAATTCAATTAATCGGCCTCGGGACGGGGGCCGGAACCAAGACACGACTACTCCTGGAGGAGTTGGAGGAACCCGCCACCTACATTCCTGTCGACATTTCGAGCGAGCAATTGCAGCGATCGGCAGAATTGTTCAGGGGACTTTTTCCAGACTTGGAAATCCTGCCGGTCGCCGCTGATTATCTTCAACCCTTTCAGATTCCGGTCGCCATCCGTCAGCCAACACGGCGAATAGTCTATTTCCCCGGATCGACGATCGGCAATTTTGAGCCGGCGGATGCGAAGGATTTCCTGCGCCGCATTGTTAATATCCTCGGAGCGGACGGTGGACTCCTGATAGGCGTGGATCTGCGCAAGTCTCCTGAGGTGCTGGAGCGCGCTTACAACGATGGTTCAGGTATCACCGCTGCTTTCAATCTCAATCTGCTCGCTAGGGCAAACCGCGAACTCCAGGCAAACTTTGATCTTGGGTGCTGGCGACACCGCGCGATGTACAATCCGACCGAAGGGCGCATCGAAATGTATTTGATCAGCGAAGTGCCTCAAACCGTTCTTGTCGCTGGGCAAGCATTCGATTTTCGCGCGGGCGAGAAGATCACAACCGAATATTCTTATAAATATTCGCCTGACGGATTTATCGCCCTCGCACAGGCTGCCGGCCTGGAGTCCCAGCGGATTTGGACGGACGACGGGCAGCTCTTTGGCCTTTTTTACTGCGCCGTGCCAGAGTAAAATTTCGCGCATGCCGCTAGCTGGCGATTCAACCGAATGCGCAACACTGTGGCAGGCGCCGACCTTGCCGTGAGCGCACTACTTCAGGTCCGCGGCGTCAGCAAAAACTTCGCCCGCACAGCGGCTTTGCACTCGACTGATTTATCGTTCGAAACGGGACGGACGACTGTTTTGATCGGACCGAGTGGCTGCGGTAAATCAACGCTTCTGCGGCTTATCATCGGGTTGCTCCCGCCCGACACCGGTACGATCGAATTCGATGGTGGCGTTGTTGAATCGCGCGACCATCTCCAGGTCCGCCGCCGCGTCGGTTACGTGATCCAGGACGGCGGGGTTTTCCCGCATCTGACCGCGCGCGATAACATTTTGCTGCTCGCACGCCATCTGAGGAGACCAGTCGCCGAAATGCATGGACGCCTGGAGGAACTCTGTGCGCTGACCCGCTTTCCGTCCGACGGTTTATCGCGTTTCCCCGGGGAGCTCTCCGGCGGGCAGCGGCAACGCGTCAGCCTGATGCGCGCCCTCGCGCTCTCACCCGAATTGCTCCTGCTCGATGAGCCCCTGGGCGCTCTCGATCCACTCGTCCGCGCCGCCTTGCAGGAAGACCTGAAAGAAATTTTTCAGCGGCTGAAACAAACCGCGATTCTCGTCACGCACGATCTCGCGGAAGCAGCCTATCTCGGTGATCGACTCGTCTTGATGAATGAAGGCCGTGTAGTTCAACAGGGCACGTTCACCGATCTGCGCGAGCGCCCGGCAAACGACTTCGTGACCGAATTCATCAATGCTCAACGAGGTCTCGCACTCTGATGAATGCAATCAGGAACGCAGGAAAACAGGAAGGGATTGAAGGTGCGAGCCGCCTGAGCGCGGCGACAGTCAGCGCACAAAGGCCCCTCCCACTTTTGGCTTGTGCCCGCATCCTTTCCTCCTTTCCAGCTTTTCTGATTCTGCTTCTTTCTTCTTCCGCGTTTGGCGGCCCGATCATTATCGGTTCCAAGAAATTCACCGAGTCGTACGTTCTCGCGGAAATCGCGAAGCGCTCGTTAGGCAAGGCCGGCGTCGAAACCCAACATCGTCAGGGAATGGGCGGGACGATCATTCTTTGGGAAGCATTGCGCACCGGTCAGATCGATATTTACCCGGAATATACCGGCACGATTGCCGAGGAGATTTTCAAAAAACCGGGCGCGTCGTCGGACGAAATTCGCGCCGCTTTCGCCAAATCCGGCGTGGGCGTGAGCGGTGATCTCGGCTTCAACAACACCTACGCACTCGTCATGCGGCGCGCCGACTCCGCCCGTTTCGGTATCCACGCAATCAGTGATCTGCGCGCGCACCCCGAACTCAAGTTCGGACTCACGCATGAATTTCTGGATCGTCGCGACGGGTGGCGGCCGCTCGCGGAACGCTACGGTCTGCAACCGTCCGCCGTCCTCGGCATCGATCATGCCATCGGTTATGCCGCCCTGCGAGACGGCTCCGTGCAGGTGAAAGACGCCTATTCGACCGATGCCAAAATCGTCGAGTACGATTTGGTCGCTCTTAATGACGATCTTCAATTTTTCCCGCAATACCGGGCGGTCTTTCTCTACCGGCTGTCGTTGCCTCCGGCTGCGCAAGCTGTCTTGCGCTCCCTCTCCGGCACTTTGGATGAAGCCCGGATGACCGGGTTGAATGCGGAAGCTGAACGGACTCGGGATTATTCGCGTGCGGCCGAAATGTATTTCGGGACGGGGACTGGAACGGAGACTCAGAGCTCCTCAGAGGGATTCCCGCACAAACTGACGCGCTGGACAGCGAGACATCTGCAATTGGCGGGCATCTCACTTCTACTCGCCATCCTCGTGGGCGTTCCGCTCGGCATCATTGCCAGCCGCGGCGGTGCGGTCGGACACATCATCCTTGGAATCACCGGCGCGGTCCAGACCATCCCGTCTCTCGCGTTACTCGCGCTTCTCGTTCCGGTGCCGTTCTTCGGCATCAGCGCGCGAACCGCGATTGCCGCGCTTTTCCTCTATGGCCTTTTGCCGATTGTGCGAAATACTGCCAGCGGACTACAGGACATTGCGCCGTCAATCCGCGAATCGGCTGCTGCCCTCGGTCTTGAACCGGGAGCGCGCTTGCGCAAGGTCTACCTGCCGCTCGCATCGCGCAGTATCCTCGGCGGAGTAAAAACCAGCGCCGTCATCAACATCGGCACCGCCACTCTCGCCGCCCTCATCGGCGCAGGGGGCCTTGGCGAACCGATCCTCAGCGGGCTCAACTTGAACGATCACGTCACGATCTTACAAGGTGCGATTCCGGCAGCAGTGCTCGCCTTGCTGGTGCAATGGTCATTCGACTTGTTAGACCGGGTTTTGATTCCGAAAGGGCTGCGATTGTAGCGGAGCCGGGTAGCGTCTGCTCCGCGTCACGCCCTGTCAGGCTCGCGTTACGTTTCTAATGATCGCTTCCATCAATCCCGCCTCCGGAAAAACCCTTCGCGAATTCGAGTCACTCTCGTCGGAAGAAATCGAGCACGCGCTCCGGACAGCTGCCCACGCGTGGGAGAGGCACCGCCGCAGTTCGTTCGCACAGCGTTCCGAACGGGTGCGCAAACTCAGCCGGCTGCTCGAGCACGAGAAAGCCGATCTCGCACGCGTCATCACCCTGGAGATGGGCAAGCCTTACCACGCCGCAAAAGAAGAGGTCCTGAAATGCGCTCGTGTCTGCGATTTCTATGCAGAGAACGCAGCAGAGTTCCTCGCAGATCGACCGGTAAAAACCGATGCATCCCGGAGCTTCATCCTTTTCGAACCGATGGGTCCCGTACTCGCGATCATGCCGTGGAACTTCCCGTTCTGGCAGGTATTTCGTTTCGCGGCGCCGGCTGTCATGGCCGGCAATGTCGCGCTTTTGAAGCACGCTTCGAATGTTCCACAATGCGCGCTTGCGATTGCAGATCTGTTTCGCCGCGCGGGTTTCGAGGCAGGCGTTTTTCAGTCGCTCCTGATTGAATCTGAGCAGACCGAATTACTGATCAACGATCCTCGAGTCAAGGCAGTCACGCTCACGGGCAGTGATCGTGCGGGAAGCGAAGTCGCAGGTGCCGCGGGACGCCAGATCAAGAAAGCTGTCCTGGAATTAGGCGGTAGTGATCCGTTCGTTGTGATGCCAAGTGCAGAGCTGAACGGCGCCGTAACGACTGCCGTCAAAGCGCGCACGATCAACACCGGCCAGTCGTGCATCGCGGCGAAGCGCTTTGTCCTGGCCGACTCCGTTTACGACGAATTTCTCCGGCGGTTCGTGCAGAAGATGAAGGCTCTCCGGGTCGGCGATCCATTCGATGATAAGACCGAGGTTGGTCCGCTCGCGACAGAGCAGATTCTTTACGGCGTTCACGCACAGGTCCAGAACTCTGTCCGTGCCGGCGCCAAAGTTTTGACCGGCGGCCGTCGCATTGACCGTGATGGCTATTTCTACGAGCCGACCGTGCTGGCTGATATTCCTCCCGAGGCGCCCGCTTATCGCGAAGAGATCTTCGGCCCCGTGGCCTCTGTTCTTCGTGCGCGCGACGCAGCCGACGCGCTGCGCATCGCAAACGACAGCTCCTTCGGCCTCGGCGCCAGTGTCTGGACGCGCGATGAAGCCGAAATCGAACTCTTCGCCCACGGATTGGAAGCGGGAATGGTATTCATCAACGCGATGGTCGCTTCCGATCCGCGGTTACCTTTCGGCGGAATGAAGCGATCGGGGTACGGACGGGAACTTGGAGCCGAGGGAATCCGCGAGTTTGTGAACGTGAAGACGGTCGTGATTGCGTAGATCCCACCCTATCTCGGAATGTCATCCTGAGGCTGGCGAAGCGCGCCGAAGGACCTCCCGCCCTTGCGGAAGTCGCCCAAACAACGATTCCGATGAATCCATCACGAGAATGCTATCCAGACTTCCGATCGGAGGGAAGGGCTCCGTCCCGTCCGTGATTCGATAGGACGACACGGAGGCCCTCTCTCCGAGTGGCGGCATCGAATTGGTGCCGAGTCTGTCTCGAGGCTAGATCGTTACCCGTTGGTCGAAAACTGATCAGCCTTCTCTTTGAAGAGGACGTTGAACGTGGTGAGCGACCCGTAGCAGCGCGTAATGTATTGCTGCAGGTCGAATTTCTCTGCGTCCGCGAGCTTCTCGTTCGCATTCACTTTCTGCTCCAGGACGCGCAGGTTGTTCCGGACGATCACGATCTTATGAAAGAACGTCTCGAGCGGCACTTCCTTTGCCTGGAGTGATTTATCGGACGGCTGGAGTATGAGCTGACCGCTGTGCCAGCGACTGCTGAGTCCTTCAACCGCGCTTTCGCTCTTCTCAACTCCGAGCGCGTCAACCACAGCTTGCGCCGTTTCACGCAACAGCGTCGTAAGCGGAATCTCCAGTTCGCTCAGCGTCGCATACGGCTCGGCCAGACTAAGCTCGCTCGACCCTGGAGCAATCGTGCGCGGCGCGTCGTCGAAGGAAATGTCCGCGGTCTGTTGCGTGAGCGATTTGACCACACCAACGCCATAGCGCGGGTGGTGCACCTTCATTCCGATCCGCAAGCTTTCGACTTCGAGCGCCATTCCCTGGGCAACGTGAGGAACGATGAGCGATACGCAACTTTATTCGAACCAGACTCAGCGCGCGGTGCTCCTTTTAGGACCGAGCCGGTTGAGCAATGGGTAGAACGCAGCCAACGAGTCGACAAGGACCGCGCCATTTTTGCCAAATCCGAGAGCGAAATTTTTTGCCGCGCGGCCTCCAATGATGATCGTGCAGCTGACCGGCAGCAATTTTCGCAAGCGAGCAAAATCTTTGCGCAACTGGTCGTCGTCTGGTGGAAAAATGATGCTCAAGCCTATCGCTTTCGGTTTCAGCTCTCGCGCCGCGCGAATTAATTCCTCTACGGGCAGCGAGGCGCCCAGGTAGAGAGCACGCCATCCGTGGCTTCGCGCCGCGGCGACGACAATCATCGCGCCAAGCTCATGCAGGTGTCCCGTTGGCGTGATCAGGATAATCAGCGGCGCCGATTCACTCGTGGTAAACGGCCGCGCGAAGTGTGCCAGAAAGCCGGTGATGATCGCTGTCGCGAAATGCTCATGGGCAATGCTGAAATCGCCGTCACGCCAGCAATCTCCGATTTGCTCCACTAATGGCACGATGAAGTCTTGCAGAACCGATGGCGAACCGACCTCCACCGCTGCGCGATCCAACAACTCGCTCAGCCGATCGCCATCCATTCGCTGCACCGCGTCGAGCGCGGCCGCGACAAATTCCCTCGCCAGCCGAGATCGCTTGTTCCTTCGGTCAGTGAAACTGGCGCGAGTTCCAGCTGGAGCTTCGCGAGTCAACTTGCGCAGCTCGTGGAGCGGACTGCCCGCGATCTGGCTGATGCTGTGTCCCGCCTGCGTGGCTCGATGAAGGAGACGGAGCCGCTCCACATCCCCCTCGGTGTAAAGGCGGCGATTGTTCGGCGCGCGCCGCGGGCGGACCGCTCCGTAGCGTTTCTCCCAAACACGAATCACATGGACCGACAAGCCGGTCTGGAGCGCGACGAACTTCATCGTGCGGAACGGTTTCATCCTCTTCGCGGCACGGTAGACAAACCGTAGACATGTGGCAATGGTGCGGCGGATTCGCCCGGCATGCGTTTCGCATCGACGCGTTCGTCATGCGAAAAGATCCATCTGCGAGGTGATCCGGAGGAAGGAAGAAGTGGAAAGCGCTGGCCGCGGACCTATGCCGGAGCGGCGGCAACTCAGTTGGAAAATCGCACCGATCTGTTCCGCGAGAATTCCTTCGCCGGTCTGACGTTTGCTCCAGCGCGAGTCGTAGAGGCGCCCACCGCCGCGCATCTCGCGCATCCTGCCAAGCACCTTCTCTTTTCGGTCGGGAAAATTCTCCTCGAGCCAGCGCTCGAAAAGCGGAGCCACAGCCCACGGAAGACGCAGGACGACGTAGCCGGCGAATTGCGCGCCAGCCGCGGCGCATGCCTGGAGAATGGCAGGGACTTCGTGATCCGTGAGCCCCGGGATGATTGGCGCCACCATCACGCCGACAGGAATTCCGGCGTCGCTCAGTTGCTTGACTGCGCCGAGCCGTGACAACGGCGATGAGGTTCGTGGCTCCATGATCCGCTGCAGTTTTGCATCGAGCGATGTGACCGAGATGTTGATCGAGACCGCGTTGTGCTGCGAGAGCTCGGTCAGAACATCGACGTCTCTCGTCACGAGCCGATTCTTCGTGATGATGGTGACGGGGTTGCGAAATCGTGCCAGCACCTGGAGACATCGGCGCGTCAATTGCAGGCGCCGTTCGACCGGCTGATACGGATCGGTTACGCCGCTCATCGCGACGACTTGCGGCGTCCATCGGCGCGAAGAGAGCTCTTTCGCCAGGAGTTCTGGCGCTTCTGTCTTGACCATGATTTTCGTTTCAAAATCGAGGCCAGCGGAAAAACCGAGATATTCGTGGCTCGGCCGCGCGAAGCAGTAGATGCAGCCGTGTTCGCAGCCGCGGTACGGGTTGACACTCGTCTCGAAACCGACGTCCGGACTGTCGTTACGGGCGATGATTGTCTTCGTTGCGTCGCGATAGAACTGCGTCTGGCGCGGCGGCGGGAGAACGTCGTCACCCGGCTCGGGATCAATTGGATCCAGTTCGAGGTGGAGCGATTCGAATCGGTTCGGCGGATTAGCCGAGGCGCCGCGGCCGCGCTCCTGATGCGGTTGAGCACCGAGATATTCATCCCGGTAAAGCACGGGATATCCTCCGCGCGCGTCTGACTTTCGCTCCGGTCGCATTCGATATGTTCACATGAACTTTACGTGTGTCCAGGAGGTTCCTTACCCTTCCTCAGCGGTCATTCTGAGGCTGGCGGAGCGCGCCGACGGACCTCTCGCCAATCGCGCCGATTCACCCTCC
>JBDTYN010000117.1:0-7307 GCA_040005675.1 Chthoniobacterales bacterium | reverse complement strand
GAACCATTGCAAGCGTTAACCGGTATCATCCTGAAACCGCACCGGAGCTCGCTGAGCCAGATGACAAAAGAGCACATGCGCGGCGGCGAGCGTGGGCTATCCGTAAGGATCTACCTCCACCGCCAGGGTTCATCTACCGGAGGTCGAAATGGTCGCCCAGGGCGACGAGGAAGGCCGTCTCGGGCAGATTATTTCTGTGGCAATTCGCTGCAGAATCCCATCGGGCACTCAACCATCGTTCTCCAGCACACAACCCCGGCCGGATTTCTCCGCGAACAACCGCTTCGTAAATGTCGCCACCTCGAGGGACGGAACCATCATTATCCTTCGTCTTCGCGCAGCTTAGTTTTCACGAAACGGTCTCCGGTAAGATTCGTTTGGCGAATCGTCCCAATTTAGAGGTTTTCGGGGCGATAGAGTGACGCGGGCGAACTTCGTTGAATCCTGCCAGACTTGTTCTGGATCTACCTTAATGCTGCTCACAATGAGACGTAACTCTCGCTCCTGCTGAACAACTGGCTGCCTCGCAAGGACTCGAACCTTGACAAAGAGATCCAGAATCTCTCGTGCTACCATTACACCACGAGGCAAACGACCGGGCCGAATGTAAATCTGTAACGCACCTCCGCAAGTATCGGCAGCCCTCGGGACCGCCTAACCAGAGGGAGGCAACTGGCGATTAGTCGCTTCCGAGCAGAAACTCCGCACCTTCGCGGGCCGCGTCGACTTCCGTCGTCCCGCCAGCGTTCCGAACGCGTTCTCGCGCGACCGCGACCATGTCCTCCACCGCCTCGTCATCATGATTTGGATCGTGATGAAAGAGGAGAAGCCTTTTGACCTTCGCGTCGAGCGCGAGATCGACGGTGCTGCTAAGCGAGCCGTGGCCCCAGCCGATGTGCTCTTTGTATTCGGCGTCCGTATATTGCGTATCGAGCATCACGAGGTCGGCCCCGGCGAGAAACTCCACGAGCTTTGCTCGCTCGCTCGATCCAGACCGGTGACCCTCGTCAGGTATGCCGCCGTTTTGCGCGTGGAACGTCTCGTGCGGCTCGTTGTCGGGAAGGTATACGATCGAACCGCTGCTGGTGAAGAGACGATAGCCGGCGCAAATGCCGGGGTGATTGACGAACGTCGAACGGATGCGCACCGCTCCGACGTTGAATTCGTTCTTTTTCAGCTCCTCGATCGTGATGGTACTGGGCAGATCCCGCATGCTCACGGGAAAAAACGGTGTTTCCATTTGTGTGGCGAGGATGTGGCCGAGCCCCTCGCGCGCGCCTTCGTAACCATGCACTCGGATTTCGTTCTTCTCCTTGTAGGCGGGAAGGAAAAAAGGCAGCCCCTGAATATGGTCCCAATGCGAGTGGGTGATGAGGAGCGAGAGCTGTATCGCACGCGCGCCAAACTCCTCTTCCAGAGCGAGCCCGAGCGCGCGGATACCCGAGCCGGCATCGAGAATGATGATTTCGCCATCCGCGCGAACCTCGACACAGCTCGTGTTGCCGCCATACCGGAGCGTGGAAGGGCCCGGTACCGGAATCGAGCCGCGGACGCCCCACAGTTTCACGCGGGTTGCTGCCACTTGTGAATTCGACCGCCGCGCCTTTTCCCCTGGCTGCCGCGCACTTCCGGGTCCGGGCCGATCAATCTTCTCTGCCCAATTGCTCGGTGCGGCTCCGTCAGACACAGCCGCCTTCCCAGAGGACGCGTGAGTCTGGCGGCTTAACCGTTGAGAACGAGGAATTTTCGGCGACGACACAGTGCGATTGGCCTCCGTTGGGGCCGTTTGAAGTAGCAGAATGCGGCCCAGATGAGGCGCAGTGGCGAAAAAAACGCCGGGCGAAGTGCCCTACGCAAAGTATCTGACTGGAAAGTTAGCTCGGACGGCGTCGGCGCCAGAATGAGGTCGCGAACCCCGCCACCCCAAGCCCGCAGAATCCAATGATGGGAGCAAGAGCCGACATTTCGGGCACCGGGACCGCGACGGTGCCGATATTATCAATCGGAGTGCCAGCGCCTGGATTGTTCGCTCTGGTCGCATGCGCCGCAAAATTATCGAAGCGAATGCCATTCTGCGTCGAGGAGACGGAAAATGTTCCGAGGAAGTCCTGGCCAGCGATAGGTGTTTCGCCAGTATAAACCCACGTCAGATTGGGTATATTTGGGTTGTCCTTGGGAAGAACGGTCGGTGGCGTGATTCCGATTAATTGGGCAGAAAATTCCCAGTCGACCGGCTGCTGGTTGGAACCGGCGAGAAATCCGCCGAAGTCGTAGATCGTAAAATAATCTCCGGCGTTTACGATTTGATCGACCGTCACGTTGCTCGTGTAATTCCACTGAAAATTCGTGCCCGTCGATACGATGCTGTCGAGTGTAGGAATGATGTCCGCCTGAGCCGCGCAGACCGTAAGGCCGAGCGCTAGAAATCCTGAGAGAGATGATTTTTTCATTATCCTGTGCCCTTCCTGCGACCCGTTTATTACGAATCCGGGCCGTTGCGTCAACGATCTTTATTCCGCGTCGGCGGATTTTTTCCGGCCGGGTAAAATTCCGGCCGAAGATCACGCCCCATGCATGATCTAACCGCAAAAAGACGCGGAGTTGCGCAATTTGGTTCAGGGCCGCGCTCGCTTCCGTATGATTTCTTTTTCGCCGCCGCTCTGGCAATCTGGGCAATCTGGGCCTGCGCAGAGCATTGGCGCGGGAATCCGAATTATTCCTACGGCTGGGTCGTGCCGGCGTTTGCGCTTACGTTTGGGATACGCCGCGTCTGGAAACTCGGACCTGTCCCTGCGGACGGTGATTTCGTCCGCGTTCGGCTTTCCGCTGTGTGGCCGCGGACAGCCGCTGCTTTCGCCCTTGGCGCTCTCGTTTATTTTTTGGAGTTTTCGCGGCAGGACGTGTGGCACCCGCAGATCGTCCTCTGGTCGATTTGCCTGCTCGCGATCTGCGCAGTCTTCTTCGTCTTGATAACGCGTGGCGGGAAGAATATGGCGGGCGCGCAAATTTTTCCGGTGCTGTTTTTTCTAACGGCGGTGCCGTGGCCACCGCGTTTCGAGCAACCGATCACGAGCGGTCTGATGGCTGCGGTGGCGACGGCAACGGTTGAGCTGTTGCACTGGTTCGGAATTCTAGCGGAACAATCGGGCGCTGCGATCGCTTTACGTGGGGGCCTCGTTGGAATCACTGAGGCGTGCAGCGGGATTCGATCGCTGCAGGCTGGCCTGATGTTTGGCGTTGCGATCGGCGAATGGTTTCTCCTCTCAATCCCTCGCCGTGCGTTGCTCGTGCCCATTGCCGCCGGGCTTGCATTGTTGACGAACCTGGCGCGCACCGTTGCTCTTTCTCTTCAGGCAGAGTGGCATGGGATTACATCAGTCGAACGGGTGCACGATTTGATCGGAAACGTGGTGATCTCTGCCTTGATCGCCGGAATCTGGTTGGCAGGCCGACTGCTCAGGCCCATCGGGCAAATATCGCCATCGCCCGGGTGGGCAGACGTTAAAATGCGATGGTACTCGGTCGCTCAAAACCTCCGCCGGCCATTGGGCACATCGACGCGGCTGACATTCGTCCTCTGCCTCGTCGGTTTTGTGACGGCCCGCGTGCTCTACGCGCGCATCGAAGCGCGCGAACGCGCGCAGCAAGCACCATATTTTTCGGCTCTGGCAAATCTCGATCCGCTTAATCGTGCCGTCCCGATTCCGAAAGAGATCTGGACGGAGCTCCATCCCACGACGGGCGAATATATACAAAGGCGCGATCTCGCGCTCCCGCGCGGCGCAGCGGATTGCTATCATTTCTTCTGGAAACCGTCGCCTTGGAACCGCTTCGTGCTTGTGCACCGGCCGGATGTCTGCATGCCCGGCATTGGCTGGCAGTTAACCGCCGGGCCGGAACGACTCGAGGTGGAAATGGGCGGCCGTGCGCTGAGTTGTTACGCATTTCGATTTCAGAGAGGAAATTTCCACGCGCTCGAGCTTTGGGGCGTTTGGCGGAATGGCGAGGCGGTGCCGCTTAACTATCACCCGGCGCAAGTTCTCGGTGCAGCCGTCCCGCCGCCGGGGTTGAAACTGGAAGGGAAGCGGAAGTCCGCGACAGAGATCGTTGCATGCAGTCTGATCGCCGAGGGCGAAGCGCCTTCTACTGCGACTGCGGTCGGGGCCTTGCAATCGGTCTTCGCATATCATTCACGATGACAGATCGAGAAAAACAGGGGAGCCAATACCGGTCGGGGAGAGGCGATCGGCAGGCCGCGCGCAGGAGACGTTTGATCGCGTGGGCTGGGGTTCTGTGCCTCGTCTTGGCCGCGATCTCTTCCGCCAAGCCGGTTTACCACTGGATGAAGGCGCGGCGCGCCAGTCAATTCACCGCCGCAGGCGAAGAGCTTGTTCGTTCGGGAAAATTGGAAGAGGCCGCGAGCAAATATCGCGCGGCGCTGCAGTTGGATCCGCTAGGGTATCGACCGCTTTCCGGTGCCGCGCGCCTTGCTACGATCACGCATCGACCGGAAGCGGCCGATCTCTGGGAACAGGTTGCGCGCCTGCCAGACTGCACGACCACCGATCGCCAGGATTACGCCGCTGTGCTGCTCGACAACGGCCGAACCGCCGACGCGGAAAGAATTATCGGTGAACTCGTCAAGGCGAATCCCGACACGCGAACGCTTTTCCTGGCCGGCCGCTTTTCCGAACAAAACGGCAACCGAGTGAAAGCGATTGAATTTGCGCGCGCGGCGTTTTCACGCGCACCCGGTGACGCCCCGGCCGCTTTTCAGCTGGCTGAGCTCCTTGCATCTTCGCCCGCGAGCGAACAGCACGCGGAGGCCCGCGAAATCCTTTGGTCAATCGCCGGCAAACCGGGGCCAATGCAAAAGGCCGCCTTGGAAGCGATCGCGCGTTCCCCGGACCTGCCAGCTGACGAGCAAGAACGTGCGCTCAACGCCCTGAATGGTCTGGCCGCACCCAGTGCAGCGGACACGCTGCTGGGGTTCGATCTTCAGTTGCGGCTTCATCCCGCGCAGGCAGACGAAATCTACGAACAGTCGAAAGCTCGTTTCGCGAGCTCAGGTCCGCCGGATCTCGCGCTTCTCGCGCGGTGGCTGAATGCTCATCGCCAGTTCGAACGTGTTCTCGCGCTTTTGCCGCCGGAGACTGCGGTCACGAACGACGCGTTCTTGCTCGCGCGCCTGGATGCGCTCGGGGCAACGCTTCGCTGGCCCGACGCGGAGGCGTTGCTGGCTCGGCCTGATCTCGCGCTTCATCCGGCAGTCGCTGAATGTTTCCGGGCCAGAATCGCGCTCGCGCAAAACGCTTCGCTCGATGCTGACTCGCATTGGAACAAGGCGATTGGCGCGGCAACGGGCGACCCGGCAAAGCTGCGCTTTGTCGCGAACTTCGCGGAGCAGAACAAGGTGCCAGCCGTGGCGCGGCTTGCCTATGAGCAGCTCGCGCGCTTCCCTGAACACGCCGCTTTTGCCTATCGCGGCACGCAGCGTCTCGCGGAAAAAGGTGGCGACACGAAAGTCGCGCGTGCCGCCGCCGAACGGCTCGCAGCGGTAGCTCCGCACGACGCCAACGCGCAAAATCAGCTCGTCTATCTCGACTTGTTGCTTGGCAATGACCTTGAAGGCAACGCCGCCAAAGCGCAGCAATTTACCGCCAGAGATCCGAGCCGGCTTTCATTCCGTATCACGGCCGCGTTTGCCTTTCTCCGTCGCCATGATTTTCCTTCGGCCCTGGCGCAATTCCGTGGGCCGCCCATTGAATGGAAGCGAACTCCGCCAGCCTGGCGTGCAGTTTTTGCCGCGACCTTGCTCGCTGCGGACAAACGGAAGGATGCAGAAGAAATTATCGCCACCATCCCGCTCGATGAGTTGCGCAAGGAAGAACGCGAATTGATCGACCCCGAAGGCGCGCTGCGATAACCCACAGGGCCGGCTAAAGCAGACTGGAGCCAAATGCCCCCGGCCCGCGTTTCCAACGCAGTTCGGGATTCAGGTTGATTTCCTCAGGTGGAACTTCGAACCCGACTGCGCGTAACAGATACGCAATCCCTTCGCGGCTCTCCATTGTCTCCTTCAAGCTGCGCGCGAAAAGCTCGATGTATTCCTTGTAGGATTCGAGAGCCAGTTTTCCGTCGGCGAAATGCTCCGCGAGCGATTCGTCGTGGTAATCGATTAATTCGAAAAGCGCGCGCCGGAGTTTCATCCGCATCTCGGGATCAACGACGATCTTAAACGGCGTCGCCCCGGCATCGGGCAGCGCGAGCTCCCGTTTCACGCTGTTTTGAGCAGGGGAAGCGAGTTGGTAATCTCCGGGTTCAGGCATTCCGTTTCCTCCAAACGGTTCCCTTATCGTCGTATTCAATTAAAAGAATATCGGAATGATCAGGATCGCAACAATGTTGACGACTTTGATCATTGGATTAATTGCGGGTCCCGCGGTGTCCTTGTAAGGATCGCCCACCGTGTCGCCGGTCACGGAGGCCGCATGCGCGAACGAGCCTTTGCCGCCGAGATTGCCTTCTTCGATATATTTTTTCGCGTTATCCCAGGCGCCGCCGCTGGAGGTCATCGCGATGGCGACGAATAATCCAGTCACGATCGTGCCCACGAGCAGACCGCCCAGAACGATTGGACCCAGCGGCTTGATCATCGCCACCGCAATGACAAAGGCCACCGGCAGGAGCGCCGGAATGATCATCTCGCGCAGCGCCGCCTTTGTCACAATATCGACGCATGTGCCGTAATCGGGAATGTCTTCGCCCCGCAAAATCCCTGGCTTCTCCTTCAATTGCCGGCGCACTTCGCGCACAACCGCGCCGGCGGCCTTGCCCACCGCGTCCATGCTGAACGCAGTGAAAAGGAATGGCAGCAATCCACCGATGAAGAGACCGATGATCACCTTTGGATCGTTGAGCGAGAACTCGAACGAATAACTTCGGCCGCTCGCGGTAAAGTGTGCGCGCAGCTCTTCCACGTATGATCCGAAAAGTACCAGCGCGGCCAGACCTGCGGACGCGATCGCATAGCCCTTCGTCACCGCCTTCATCGTGTTTCCTACCGCATCGAGATCGTCCGTGATCGCGCGCACTTCCTTGGGCAGATTGCTCATGACGGCGATGCCACCGGCGTTGTCCGTGATCGGCCCGAAAGCATCGAGCGAGATAATGATGCCGGCCATGGAAAGCATGCTCATCACCGCGATCGCGATCCCGTAAAGCCCGGCGAAGTGAAAGCTGAAAAGGATCGCCAGACCAATGAACCCCACGGGTAGCGCGGTGGCGTGATGTCCGATCGCCAGACC
>JBDTYN010000116.1:0-4785 GCA_040005675.1 Chthoniobacterales bacterium | reverse complement strand
ATTCAACTTTTTCATGAGCGAGACTGACCCGCAGCGGATGGAGAGGATTGTCAGTCTGTGCAAGCGGCGCGGCTTCATTTTTCAAGCGAGCGAGATCTATGGCGGCTTGAATGGGTGCTGGGATTACGGCCCCCTGGGGGTTGAGCTGAAGCGCAATCTAAAAGATTACTGGTGGCGCGTGATGGTGCGCGAACGTGATGACGTTGTCGGCCTCGACGGCGCGATTCTGACTCATCAGGCGGTGTTAAAGGCATCGGGGCATGTCGAAGGCTTTTCCGATCCGATGGTCGATTGCCGGACCTGTAAGGCTCGATTGCGAGGTGATCAGCTGGCGGAAAAAACCGGGGTTCGGCAATGTCCGGTTTGTGGCGGCAAGGAGTTGACCGAGGCACGCCCGTTTAACCTGATGTTTCAGACGCAGATGGGCGCGACTGCGGACGAAGGTTCCATCGCCTATCTGCGGCCTGAGACAGCGCAGTCGATTTTTGTGCAGTTCAAGAACGTGCTCGATACGTCGCGGAAGAAGCTGCCGTTCGGCATCGCCCAGATCGGCAAGGCATTTCGAAATGAGATCAATCCGCGAAATTTCACTTTTCGCTCTCGCGAATTCGAGCAGATGGAGCTGGAATATTTCTGCCGGCCGGAGCAGGGGATGCAGTTACTGGATTATTGGCTCGAGGAGCGCCTGAAATTTTATAAGAACATCGGCATCTCGCGGAACAAGCTCCATGTCCTGAATGTCCCTGAAGCGGACCGCGCCTTTTATTCGAAAGGCACCTACGACATTGAATTCGACTTTCCGTTCGGAAGACAGGAGCTGGAGGGCGTAGCCTATCGAACCGATTACGATTTGCAGCAGCATCAAAAGGGCAGCGGCAAACCGCTCGATTATTTCGACGAGGAAACCAAGCAGCGCTTTATGCCGCATGTGATCGAGCCCAGCGCGGGCGTCGACCGCGCGGTACTCGCGCTGATTTGCGATGCCTACAGCGAAGAAACGGTGGCCGACGAAAACGGAAAGAGCGAGACGCGCACCGTGCTCCGGCTCCACCCGCGTATCGCGCCGGTGAAATGCGGCATTTTTCCGTTACTCAAGAACAACTCAGAGCTGGTGGCGAAGGCACGCGAAATTCAAGCCGAGTTGCGACCGCGCATGAATGTCTTCTACGATGAAACCGGCGCTATTGGGCGCCGCTACCGTCGGCAGGATGAAGCGGGCACGCCTTTTGGGATCACGGTTGACTTCGAAACCCTGGGCGAAAAAGAGGCGGCGCTGCGGGATACGGTGACGCTTCGTCATCGCGATTCCATGAAGCAGGAACGAGTGCCGATCGCCGACCTTCTGCGGCTGCTCGAAGCAGAGATTCGTTAGATGGGCAGACCCGATGAACATCGAAAGTTTCCGCGAGTATTGCCTCCAAAAACCGGACGCGACCGAGAGTCTGCCGTTTGGAGATGATACGCTGGTTTTTAAAGTGAAAGGGAAAATGTTTGCTCTTGCGGCGCTCGACGAAGTTCCCACGACGGTGAATCTAAAATGTGAACCGGATCTCGCGCTCGACCTGCGCGACCGCTACGCACAGGTGCGCCCCGGGTATCACATGAACAAAAAGCACTGGAATACGATCGAATTTGACGGCGACGTGCCGGATTTAGAAATCCGGCGGATGATAGATCATTCCTATGATCTCGTCTACAGAGTCTACCCAGGAGCACGCGGCCGAGCTCGGCGCGACTCGTTAGGCCGAAGAAGGCGCAGCCAAAGCAGCGATAGCGCGAACCTGCACTTCGCCGACTGAGAGATGCAAAGCATCGCGCGCAATCTGAAGAAAACTATCGGGCTGATCAGTAAGCGCTATCTCCAGCCGCCCCACATTGGATGATGCGGTTTGGAGATTGGCCCGGCGCAGGAGACGCTGCACTGCTTTGGCGCAGTTCTGCGCGGAATCGACGAGCACGATCGATTCGCCTAAAAGCCGGGCGATGGCGGGCTTGAGCAAGGGGTAGTGGGTACAGCCAAGCACGAGGGTATCGATGTCATTATCGGCGAGCGGCTTCAGATACTCCATCAACACTTGATCGGTGACGTCGCTCTCGAGCCACCCTTCTTCGATCAGCGGTACGAGAAGAGGGCAGGCGCGCGCGCTGACCCGCACATCCGGCCGTAACGCACGCAGGGCGCTTTCGTAAGCGCCGCTTTTGATCGTCGCGCGAGTCCCAATCACACCGATGTGGCCGTTGCGGGTGGCTGCAACCGCCGCCGCGGCTCCGGGTCCGATCACGCCGATGATTTCGATCGACAGGTCCTGCTCGAGAACCGGCAGCGCGACGGCCGAAGCGGTGTTGCAGGCGACGACCAGCGTCTTGCAATTCTGCTCCAGCAGATGCGCGGCGATTTCCAAACTGTAGCGCTGAACCGTACTCGGGCTTTTGCCCCCATACGGGACGCGGGCCGTGTCGCCGACGTACAAAATAGACTCGTTAGGCAATAATTCCCGCAGTGCGCTCACGACGGTGAGACCACCGATTCCGGAATCGAAGACGCCGATCGGACTCTCCGGCATGGCCCCCTTGCCATTCATCATTTTCTCACTGCTCGCCATTGATAGAGACAGAAGGTCCGGTGATCGTGCGTGAGACAGGCGTAAGCGCCGCCGCGTTTTCGGGTGCGAGAGGCTCCGTGATCGATCGGTCGTGCGGCGGAAGATTGGTTTTGGCGACGGCGAAGCTGCTCCCGCCCGCCTGATAATTAACCGCGGCGTTGTAGGTCTGCACTCCCTGGGCGATCGCGGCACCGAGTTGCTGGCGATACTGCGCGGTCGCGATGCGAGGACCTTCCGTGGCGTCGCTCAGGAATCCGGCTTCCAATAACACAGCCGGCAGTTTGACGTTTCGCAGGACGTGGAAGCGCGCGTGGCGCACGCCACGGTCGAACGGAGCAACGCGTGCCAGGATGGTCGCGTGGACCGCCGCCGTCAGAGCGATGTTTTGCGGATCTTGTTCGTTGCCGGCGCAGGATGGCGCGGCCGGCGCGGCGGAATGCTCCTCAGTCGACGCATTTGAGATTACGTCGGCAGGTGCGAGGGAATAGCTTTCCAGTCCGGCCCCCCCGCTACTGGAGTTAAAGTGGATGCTGATGAAGACAGCATTGGTGAACTGGTTGGCGAAATCGACCCGCTCTTCCAGCGAGCGCGCTACGTCACGTGCACGAGTCATTTCCACCTTGAAGCCTTCGCGCAACAGTTCCGTGCGTGCGGCCAGGACGACGTCGAGCGCGAACCCCTTCTCGTTTCCCCACTGGGTTGATGCGCCCCCGTCAACCCCGCCGTGACCCGGGTCGAGCACGACAGTCTCAACTTTTTTCGGACCGCGAATTCTGCTCGGGCGCAAGACCGGCTCCATAATCTTGCTCACGTCCATGGCGGAGATGAGGGCGTCGGTCGCGCTGCTCAGCAGCGGGTAGTCAGTGAAAAAGCGGACGCCGTTGATATATAACTCGCTCGTCCCGGCCTGCGCGCGGATGCCACGTCGATTGCTGCGGAGCGAGACTGTCCGGCTGACACGAGTGTAATCGGGGAACTGATAAAACTGCGCGACGTTCGCGAAAGTCACGTATTCGCGGCCCTGTTGATGAATCACGTTCCAGTCGGTGCCGAGTGCACTCGCGGAAAGAAGCGCGAAGCTGGCCGTGACCGCGCCTTTGATACTGAGGGGCATCGCGGAAAATGGCGGCTGCGCGAATCAGCCGCAAGTCATTCTGTAGCTCACGTTGGTTGCAGTAGCGCAAGCCTCTGCCTTGCGTTTATGTGCGCTTCGCAAGAAGGATGCTTGCGCTACCTTCACACGCCATGCCAGAAATCTCGAAGACCTACGATCCCGGCGCCGTCGAGCCGAAATGGTACGGACGCTGGCTCGAGGCGGGGAGCTTTCATGCCGACGAGCACTCAACGAAACCGGCATTTTCCATTGTTATTCCGCCGCCTAACATCACCGGTGTCCTCACGCTCGGTCACGTTCTAAACAACACAATTCAGGACATTCTCGCACGGCGCGCGCGGATGCAGGGCTGTGAGGTCCTTTGGTTGCCAGGCACGGATCATGCCGGACTCGCCACGCAAACGGCGGTCGAGAAGTGGTTGCGGAAAAATGAGAAGGTCACGCGGCACGATCTGGGCCGGGAGGAGTTTCTCCGCCGCACTTGGGATTGGCGGGAAAGGCATGGGCGTATCATCTTCGAGCAACTGAAACGCCTGGGGTGCTCGTGCGATTGGGAGCGCGAGCGATTCACCCTTGACGCGGCTTATGCGCGCGCGGTCCAGCAGGTCTTTGTCGATTTACACGGCAAAGGGCTGATCTATCGCGGACGGCGCATGATCAATTGGGATCCGATCGCGCTCACCGCGCTTTCTGATGAAGAAGTCATCCCGACGCCGCAAAAGAGCACGCTCTACTACGTCCGTTACGAGTTGGTCGACGAGCCGCGGCGATTTCTGGAGGTAGCGACGACTCGTCCGGAGACGATTATGGCGGACACCGCTCTGGCGGTTCATCCGCAGGACGAGCGATTCCGAAACCTGATCGGCAAGCGCGTTGTGCGGCCGCTGGTTCGCGAACCTCTTCCGATCATCGGTGACGAAGCGATTGATCCGAAGTTCGGAACTGGCGTGCTGAAAGTCACTCCGGCACACGACAAGACGGACTTCGAGATTGGCCAGCGGCACAACCTCCCGGTGATCGACATTCTGCACCCTGACGGTCGGATTAATTGTCCAGCGGCACCGGAGT
>JBDTYN010000115.1:0-1984 GCA_040005675.1 Chthoniobacterales bacterium | reverse complement strand
CGCGACCTCTTGAACCCCATTCAAGCGCACTACCAAGCTGTGCTACGGCCCGTTTCGCGTCGACTATTCACTTCGCTCTGTGGCATTGCCACCAGTTTCCTGCGGTTATCCGTAGCGAAGTCGAGAACCGAGCCCGCGGGAGCCGAGCGAGATGGACGCAGCCCGGAGGGGCCGAGCGCGGGAGCGCGAGGATCAAATCCCGCGACGTTCCTCTACGTGTATTATCGGATCCTCCGACTCCGCTTCGTTCAGCTCAGGATGACAGTGTTGTGTGCTGCCGCGCATGCGATAGTAACCATTGGCGCATGAAATACCGACGCCTCGGGAAATCGGGTCTGCAAGTGAGCGAGCTTTCGTTCGGCGCCTGGGTCACGTTCGCACAACAAATCGGCGACGACGTCGCTGCGGAACTCATGACCATCGCCTACGACGCGGGCGTGAACTTCTTCGACAACGCCGAAGCCTACGCGAACGGAAAAGCCGAAGTCGTGATGGGCAACATCCTGAAACGGAAAGGCTGGCCGCGCGACACGTTCCTCGTTTCGAGCAAGGTTTTCTGGGGAGGCGATCTGCCGAACCAGGAGGGACTCAGCCGCAAACATGTGATCGAAGCGTGTCACGCGGCTTTGCGCCGGCTGCAGGTTGAATACCTCGATCTTTATTTTTGTCATCGGCCCGATTCGAAGACGCCGATCGAGGAAACGGTGCGCGCGATGAGCGATCTGATCGCTCAGGGGAAGGTGCTCTACTGGGGAACTTCAGAGTGGAGCGCGGAGGCAATCAGAGAGGCGTTCCGCGTTGCGCGCGAGTTGCACCTCGTCCCGCCGACGATGGAGCAACCCCAGTACAACATGTTTCACCGGGAGAAAGTCGAAATGGAGTTCGCGCCGCTTTACGAGGAGTTTGGCCTTGGCACCACGATCCGGTCGCCGCTCGCCTCCGGATTACTCACTGGCAAATACAACGACGGCGATCCTGGCGACACGCGAATCTCGCTGAAGAATTACGATTGGTTGCGAGAGCAATTCGAGACGGCTGAGGCGCGCCGGCGTTTGACGAAGGTGAAACAGTTGGCCGGCGTGGCCACGGATCTTGGCACGACCTTACCGTGCCTCGCGCTCGCGTGGTGCCTGAAAAATCCGCACGTCAGCACCGTTCTCACCGGCGCTTCCAAGCCGAAGCAGGTGCGAGAAAATATGGAAGCCACTGACTTGGTCGATCATCTCACGCCCGATGTAATGGCAAGCATCGATCGGATCCTTGCCGGATAGGGGGCGTTCCCAAATCTGTCATCCTGAGCCGCCCGTTCGACTCATTGATTCGCTCAGGGCGGGCTCCGACGGCGAAGGACCTCACAATGGGTTTAACGTCGCCGCATCGAATGACGTGGGCGCGGCGTCGCGCGGCTCTTCATTCTTGTGTGACACGCGCTGCGTCGGCAGGTCCGTACGCGGCTGCGCGCTCAAGATTGACTCGGCGCTGTCACGCCGCACCAACCCGTAAGGAACGTGTCGATCAATTCAGGCAGCTCGTCACTGTAGCCCCCTTCGAGAATCGCCGCGGTCGGCACTGCAATGTCGTGGAGCCACGAGCCGAATGTGACGAAGTCTGCCGGTTCGAGTGTCATTTGTGTGATCGGGTCGCCGGCAAACGCGTCAAAGCCCGCGGAGACCAGCAGAAGCTCCGGCTGGAATTCCAAAAGCTTTTCCAGCGCCCGTTCAGCTGCCGCCACGTATAAGGCGCGATCACTCATCGGCGCGACTGGGAAGTTACTGACGTTCCCAAATGACCGGGTTCCGGTTCCGGGGTAACCCGGAAATTGATGCACGGAAGCGAATGCGACCCGCGGATGGTGGGCCACGATATCTTCCGTGCCGTTTCCGTGATGCGCGTCGAAATCCCAGATAGCGACCCGCTCGACGCCATGATCGAGGGCGTGCAGAGCGGCAAGCGCGATGTTGCTGAAATAGCAGAAGCCCATCGC
>JBDTYN010000114.1:0-14658 GCA_040005675.1 Chthoniobacterales bacterium | reverse complement strand
GCAGTTCGGCGAGCTGCGGAGCCGGCTGGCACCGGCGGGCGCGGAAGTGCGCGTGGTGAAGAACAGTTTCCTGAAGCGCGCGATGACCGAGAGCGGGATGCCAGACGTCGGCGGTCAGCTCACCGGCCAAACCGCCATCGTGATGGGTCAGAAGGATGTCGCCCCCGTGGCGAAAATCCTCAAATCCTTCGCCGCGGAGTTCAAAATCGCCGCGCTCAAAATTGGCGTGGTGGATAAGGCAGTGCTGTCCACCTCGGACATCGAGTCGCTGGCTGAACTGCCTCCCCGCGAGATTCTGCTCTCTCAGTTGCTGGGCCTGCTTCTTGCGCCGGCAACGCGCCTGGTCCGTGTCCTTAATGAGCCAGCAACCGCCTTCGCGCGATTGCTCAGTGCGAAAGCGGACAAGGGGGAACAGGCAGGCACCGTCAAAGAAGAAACAGCCGCCGCCACGCAGGGGCCAGAAGCGGCCGCCGAATCAACGCAGCCGGTGCAGGCGGAGGTTGCATCAACCCAATCGGTCGCCGAAACTGCGAGCGCGACGCCTGACGGGTCGCAGGCAGCGCCAGAGCCTCCAACAGAAGAGGAAGCGTCCGCAACGGGAGCGCCTGCATCATAGAATTTGCAGGGCACGCGCATCGCCTTCCCTGCAGAACCAAGAAAAACGAAATAAAATTGTCCGGGTCGATGGCGATCGGCCTTAATTCCCTGAAAGCCTTCGGGGGCGGCGAACAGAGAAAATAATATGGCAGATACAAATACAATCGTGGATCAACTCAGCGGCCTGACAGTGCTCGAGATCGCGGGGTTGGTGAAACAACTCGAAGAAAAATGGGGGGTAAGCGCAGCGGCCCCGGTCGCAGCGGCGGCCCCCGCAGCCGGTGGCGGCGGTGGTGGTACAGCGGCAGCGCCCGCAGAGGAGAAAACGACCTTTGACGTTATCCTGAAGGAGATGGGCGCGAATAAGATCGGCGTGATCAAGGAAGTGCGCGGGGCAGTGCCCGGCCTGGGTCTGGCCGAAGCCAAGGCTCTCGTAGAAGGCGCGCCCAAAACGCTGAAGGAAGGTGTAACCAAGGTGGAAGCGGAAGAGATCAAGAAAAAGATCGAAGCCGCTGGTGCGAAGGTCGAAATTAAGTAATCACCGAAGGGACGACCTCCGTGTCGTCCTGACGTGGAATGCGTCAGAGCGTCCGTAGACGCGACGTGCGGGCAGAAAAGCTCTTGCGCGCGCGCCCGGTTCGTGACAGAGGACTGTGTTAGAAGCAGTCGGATTTATTTTTAATTTCGTAGGCGACGGTAGAAGCAGATTAAGGCAACAAAACGGTGGGCGTCGATTTGACACCCCGCCGATTTGGCGCTATTTTGCCGCCCTTCGCCTTCGGAGCAAGCCGTAACCCCGCGACCTCACGGCACTTATTTTCCCGCCGGCTGAGGTCTAATCCCGAAACAGGTGCCGTAATTTATGCCAGAACGTAGCGCAGAACGTATTCATTTCGGAAAGATCAAAGAAGGCGTCGAGCCTCCGAATTTGATCGAGGTTCAGCTCAACTCGTATATCGATTTCCTGCAGAAGGATGTGCCTGCCGCGAAGCGGAAAATCGGCGGCTTACAGGCCGTTTTCAAGGAAGTATTTCCGATCGAAAGCTATGACGAGAAAGCGACGCTCGATTTTAGTCATTACGAAATTGGCGAGCCGAAATTGAGCGCGCTCGAGGCACAGCGGGAAAGCCAGACTTTTAGCGCGCCTCTCCATGTCACCTTCCAGCTCCGTGAGGAGAAGGGGACGAAGGAAGAGAAGGTTTACATGGGCGAAATTCCGCTCATGACCCCGCAAGGCACGTTCGTCATTAATGGCGCGGAGCGCGTCGTGGTTTCGCAGTTGCATCGTTCGCCGGGGATTGCCTTCGAATCGAGCATCCACCTCAACGGCAAAGTCCTTTACAGCTTCCGCATCATTCCGGACCGCGGTTCCTGGATCGAAGTGCAATTCGACACCAGCGATCTGCTCTACATCTATCTTGATCGTCGCAAACGGCGCCGGAAATTCCTCGCCACCACATTTCTGCGCGCGCTCGGCTACGGGTCGGACGAAGAGGTCATCAAGCTTTTCTACACGATCGAAACGTTGAAGCTGAGCGAGAAACTCGGCGAAGAGGAACTGGCGACGAAAGTGTTGACGGCAGACGTCCGCGATGGAGAGATCACGGTCGCGCGCGCTTTCGAGCCGCTGACCGCGGCGACCGTCCGGCAGATCATGGCGCTCGGCACAACCGAGGTGAAGGTGATCGATATTTCAAACGACGACACCGTCGTGAAAGCGCTTAAGAAAGATCCGGCGCACGACCAGGAGGAGGCGTTGAAAGACATCTATCGCAAGCTCCGGCCAGGCGATCCGCCGACTGTCGCGAACGCGAAGGCGCTCTTGAAGCGTCTCTTTTTCGATCCGAAGAAATACGATCTCGGGCGCGTTGGACGTTACAAAATCAATCAGAAGCTCGGGATCGATGTCGATCTCGGCGAGCGGATCGTCACCGACAAGGATTTCATTGGCGCGATCAAGTATTTGATCAGCCTGCGCCGGGGCGAAGGGACGCTTGACGATATCGATCATCTCGGCAGCCGCCGCGTCCGTACCGTGGGCGAATTACTCGCTAATCAGTGCCGGGTCGGGCTGGCGCGGACCGAGCGTCTCGTGAAAGAGCGAATGACGCTGTTCGACATCAACATCGACGGCATGACGCCGCAGAAGTTGATCAACCCGAAGGCGCTCAGTGCGGTGATTCGCGACTTCTTCGGCCGGTCCCAGCTTTCGCAGTTCATGGACCAAACGAATCCGCTCGCCGAATTAACGCACAAGCGCCGTCTCTCCGCGCTCGGGCCAGGCGGCCTGAGCCGCGATCGCGCCGGCTTCGAAGTTCGCGACGTTCATCCGTCGCATTATGGACGGATTTGTCCGATCGAAACGCCGGAAGGCCCGAACATCGGCCTTATCAGTTCCATGTCGACGTTCGCCCGGATTAACGAATTCGGTTTCATCGAAACCCCATACCGAAAAGTGGAGAAGGGTCGTGTAACCGATCAGGTGGATTATCTCACCGGTGATCGCGAAGAGAACTTCCTCGTCGCGCAGGCGAACGCGACGATGGATGCGAAGGGCCATTTCACGGGCGAGAAAGTTTCAGTTCGTTATCGGGGCGACTTCCTCGAAGTGGAGCCGGAAAAAGTCCACTATATGGACGTCTCACCGAAGCAGCTCGTCTCCGTAGCCGCTGGTTTGATCCCGTTCCTCGAACATGACGACGCGAATCGCGCACTCATGGGCTCGAACATGCAACGCCAGGGCGTGCCATTAATCGTCTCCGAAGCGCCCCTCGTCGGTACCGGACTCGAAGGCAAAGTGGCGCGCGATTCGCATGCGGTCCTCATCGCGACTGACAGCGGAAAAGTGGCCTCGGTCACGGCGGACCAGATCGTGGTGACAAAAGACGGCCATATGCCGGAAGGCCGCAAGAAGTTGAAGACGGATCACGAAACCGGCATCCACATTTACGAGCTCCGGAAATTCATGCGTTCAAATGCCGGGACCTGCGTGAACCAGAAGCCGATCGTGAAAAGGGGTCAGCACGTGAAGAAGGGCCAGGTTATCGCGGACGGCCCGAATACCGACAAAGGTGAGCTTGCGCTCGGCCGCAATGTGCTCGTCGCATTCATGCCGTGGCATGGTTACAACTTCGAGGATGCCATCATGATCTCGGAGAAGGTCGTGAAAGAGGACATCTATACCTCGATTCACATCGACGAATTTGAGATCGGCGCGCGCGACACCAAGCTCGGCCCGGAAGAGATCACACGCGATATCCCCAACGTATCGGAGGAAGCGCTGCGCAACCTCGGAACGGACGGCGTCGTGCGGGTCGGCGCAGAGGTGAAACCGGGTGACATTCTCGTCGGCAAGATCACCCCGAAGAGTGAAACCGAGCTTGCTCCGGAGGAGCGTCTGTTGCGGGCGATTTTTGGCGAAAAAGCCGCCGACGTGAAAGATACTTCCCTGACGGTTCCTTCCGGCACCTACGGCATCGTGATGGACGTAAAGGTTTCATCGCGCCGCGAAATTTCGCGCGAAAAACTGACGCCGACCGAAACGAAGCGTCAGCTCAAGACGATCAGTGAAGATAACAAAAAGAAGAAAGACGAGCTAACTGAGCAGCTGACTGACTCACTCTCGAATATCCTCTTAGGCGAAAAGATTCCGCTCGATGTCGTGAACGCGGAAACCGGGGAAATTATCATCCCGGCGAACCGCAAGATTACCAAAACGCTGCTGCGCAAGCTCGCGATGGTTTACGACCATATCGAGATCGATCCGAGCCCGATTCGCAACAAGATCCGCGAGATCATCGCATCGTACGAGCACAAGTTCGCCGAGCTGGAGCTCGAACGCGAGCGGTCGATGGACCGCGTGGAAAGCGGTGATGACATCGACCCCGGCATCATCAAACAGGTCAAGGTTTTCATCGCCTCAAAGCGCAAACTTTCGGTTGGGGATAAAATGGCGGGACGGCACGGGAATAAGGGCGTCGTTGCCCGCATAGTGCCGGAAGAAGACATGCCATTTCTCGCGGACGGCACTCCGGTTGAGATTGTTCTCAATCCTCTGGGTGTTCCGAGCCGAATGAATGTGGGCCAGGTGCTCGAGACGCACCTCGGGGTTGCGGCGAAAGCCCTCGGCTTCAAAGTTGCGACCCCTGTTTTTGACGGCATCGCGGAGACGAAGATTCGCGAATACCTGGTCGAGGCAAAGAAGGTCGATGGGTTCACCTGGGTGCAGGAAAACGGCAAGGCACGTCTCTTCGATGGTCGTACGGGCGACGCGTTCGACCAGGAAGTTGTCGTCGGTTATATTTATATGTTGAAGCTCGGTCACCTGGTCGCGGACAAAATCCACGCCCGCGCGGTTGGCCCGTACTCGCTCGTGACACAGCAGCCGCTCGGGGGAAAGGCGCAATACGGTGGCCAGCGTTTCGGCGAGATGGAGGTCTGGGCGCTGGAAGCGTACGGTGCCGCCTACACGCTGCAGGAGCTGCTGACGGTAAAGTCGGACGACGTGCAGGGGCGAACGCGCATCTACGAATCGATCGTGAAGGGGGACAACTCGCTCGAGGCGGGGACACCCGAATCTTTCAACGTCCTGATCAAGGAAATGCAATCGCTCGGGCTCGACGTGAAAGTCGGCGGCCAGGCGCCGGTGCCTTTCCTCGATGGTGCAGCGGCCTAACGATCAAAAGCAGCTAATAATTTTCGCGGTTTAGAAATCCAATTTACAATCAAATGAACGAACATTCCTGGCGTGAGTTAGTGGGCGAAGAAAAACCGATCGGATTCGATCAGGTTTCGATCGGCGTTGCTTCTTCCGATACGATGCGGTCGTGGAGCAAGGGTGAAGTCAAGAACCCGGAGACGATCAATTACCGGACCTTCAAGCCGGAAAAAGGCGGTTTGTTTTGTGAACGCATTTTTGGTCCAACGCGCGACTGGGAGTGCTCCTGCGGCAAATACAAACGGATCAAACACAAAGGTGTGATCTGCGATCGCTGTGGCGTTGAAGTGACGCTGGCGCGGGTGCGTCGGGAACGGATGGGGCACATCGAACTAGCGGTCCCTGTTTCGCACATCTGGTTCTACAAATGCATGCCGTCGCGCCTCGGTCTGATGCTCGACATGAGCGCGCGCCAGCTCGAGCGCGTCATCTATTACGAGGATTACATTGTGATCGATCCGGGCAAGACGCCGCTCACTAAAACGCAGCTGCTCAACGAGGTGGAATACCGTGAGGCGCAGGAACAATATGGCGATGATTTCGTCGCCGGCATGGGTGCGGAAGCGGTCAAGCGTCTGCTCGCGGAGGTCGATCTCGCCAAGCTCAACAAAGAGCTGGAAGAGGCGATGGGCAACACGAAGAGCAAGCAGATCCGCAAAAAGCTGGCGAAGCGGCTGAAGCTGGTGCAAGGATTCGCCTCTTCGCACGCGCGTCCCGACTGGATGGTGCTGGATGTCCTGCCGGTCATCCCGCCAGATCTGCGTCCGCTCGTTCCGCTGGAAGGCGGACGTTTCGCGACTTCAGACCTGAACGATCTTTATCGCCGCGTCATCAATCGTAACAACCGGTTAAAAAACCTTCTGCAACTCAAGACGCCGGACGTCATCATTCGCAATGAGAAACGCATGCTGCAGGAAGCGGTCGATGCGTTATTCGACAACGGTCGTCACGGGCGCGCGGTTACGGGCGCGGGGAATCGCCCGCTTAAATCCCTCAGCGACATGCTCAAGGGCAAAGGCGGACGTTTTCGGCAGAACCTGCTCGGAAAGCGGGTCGATTATTCGGGTCGTTCCGTGATCGTGATTGGACCCGAGCTGAAGCTCAACCAGTGTGGCTTGCCGAAAAAGATGGCGCTGGTTTTGTTCGAGCCGTTCATTATCCGGCGGCTCAAGGATCTTGGTTATGTGCACACCGTGCGGAGCGCGAAGAAGATGATCGAGCGCCAGACGCCAGAGGTCTGGGATATTCTCGAAGAAGTGACGAAAGGTCACCCGGTTCTGTTGAACCGCGCCCCGACGCTGCACCGTCTCTCCATCCAGGCTTTTGAACCACTGCTGATTGAAGGCGAAGCGATCCGGATTCATCCGCTCGTTTGCACAGCTTACAATGCGGACTTCGACGGAGACCAAATGGCGGTGCACGTCCCGCTCTCAGTGGAAGCGCAGATGGAGGCGCGCATGCTCATGCTCGCGCCCAATAATATCTTTTCGCCCTCGAGCGGAAAACCGATCACGACACCCTCGCAGGACATCACGCTCGGCTGTTATTATCTGACACAAAATCCGCGTCGCGCGGCGGGCACGGCGACGGAAACTCGTCTGCCACTGTTCGATAATGCGACCGAAGTGGAATTCGCGATGGCGGCCGGCGGAGTCAAAACGCACGACCGTATCCGCCTCAAAAACCCTGACTTCGACAAGCAGACGATTTATGGGGACCCAATCGCGCACGTGATCGAGACGACGGCCGGCCGCGTCATCTTCAACGAGATCTGGCCGAAAGAACTTGGGTTTTTCAACAAGGCTTGCGGCAAGAAGCAAATCTCGGATGTGATCTGGCGTTGCTACCAGGTCGCGGGCCAGCAGGGCACGGTCGAAACGCTCGATCGGTTGAAGGAGCTTGGCTTCGCCGAAGCGACGAAAGCCGGCATTTCGATCGGTATTTCGGACATGATTATTCCGAAGGAAAAACAGACCGAACTCGAACACGCCTACAAGCAGATCAAGCAGGTCGAGCAGCAATATCGCAAAGGCATCATCACCGATGGCGAGCGTTACAATAAGATCATCGACATCTGGACACACGCGGGCGACGAAATCTCCAACGTCATGTTCCGAACACTCGAGCACAACGAGGGTCGCAAGGAACTGAATCCCGTTTTTTTGATGGTCGATTCAGGTGCGCGCGGAAACCGCCAGCAGGTTAAGCAGCTCGCGGGCATGCGCGGCTTGATGGCCAAGCCTTCTGGCGAAATCATTGAGCGGCCGATCACCTCGAACTTCCGGGAAGGTCTGAGCGTCCTCGAATACTTCATCTCGACCCACGGCGCGCGCAAAGGTCTGGCCGATACGGCCTTGAAGACTGCTGATTCAGGGTATTTGACTCGAAAGCTGGTCGACGCCTCGCAGGATGTCATCATCAACGAGATGGATTGCGGCACCGTCAACGGCATAACCGTTAAGTCGATCTACGAGGGTGACGAAGAAGTCGTAGATCTTGCCACGCGGATCATCGGTCGCGTCAGTTGCGAAACCGTGGTCGATCCGGTCACAAAGAAAAAAGTCGTGAAGGCCAACCAGTTGATTGACGAGCCAATCGCGGCCGCGATCGAGAAAGTTGGCGTGGAAGGCTTGAAGATCCGTTCCGTGCTGACGTGTGAATGCGGTCGCGGAGTTTGCGCGCATTGCTACGGACGCAACCTGGCTACGGGGCAGTTTGTGAAGCTCGGCGAAGCCGTCGGCATCATCGCGGCGCAATCGATCGGTGAGCCCGGGACGCAGCTGACGATGCGGACATTCCACATTGGCGGCACGGCCAGCCAGACGTTCAAACAACCAATCATAAAGGCAAAAAACGATGGCACGCTCCAGTTCAACGATCTGCGCACCGTGCAGGCGCTCGACGGCAGCTGGATTGTCCTTAATAAGAATGGCTCAATCGGAGTCCATAACTCCGAGGGGCGTGAACTGGATCGCTACAATGTCGTGATCGGTTCGGTCATCGCGAAGCCCGATGGCGCGCCGGTCAAGAAAGGCGAAACTTTCGTGCAATGGGATCCGTACAACGTGCCCATTTTGACCGATAAAACCGGCAAGATCGAGTTTCGCGACATGATCGCGGGCGTAACGATCAAGCGCGACGTGGACGAAGCGACCGGCCTGATGGGCACGGTCATCATCGAACACAAAGAAGATCTGCACCCGCAGATCGTGGTGGTGGGCGAGAAGAAGGAGATTCTTGCCAGCTACTCGATCCCAGCCGGGGCCCATGTCATTGTTGAGGAAAAACAGAAGATCCGCGCGGGGGCGCTCCTGGCGAAGACCCCGCGAAAAGTCGCGAAGACGAAGGACATTACCGGCGGTTTGCCACGTGTGGCGGAGTTATTCGAAGCGCGACGTCCGAAAGACGCGGCTGAGATCGCGAAGATCGACGGGATAGTCGAGATGGGCGGCACCGTTCGAGGAAAGCGGAAGCTGATTCTGAAGGATGTCGATACGGGTGCGGAGGAAGAACATCTTATTTCCCTCACCAAACACATCATCGTCTTCAAGGGCGATTTCGTGAAGAAAGGCCAGCAATTGACCGAAGGACCGGTCGTGCCGCACGAGATTCTGGAAATCTGCGGACCGCAGGATCTGCAGGAACACCTTGTTAACGAGGTACAGGAAGTTTATCGGCTCCAGGGAGTTGAAATCAACGACAAGCATATCGAGATCATCGTGCGCCAGATGCTGCGCAAGGTGAAGATCACCGACCCAGGCGACACCTCGCTCTTGTGGGGCGATCAGGTTGACCGGCTCGATTTCGAAGCCGAAAACACACGGGTGGTGGAGCAGGGTGGAAAACCCGCCGAGGCCACACCGGTGTTGCTGGGCATTACAAAGGCGTCGCTCGAAACCGACAGCTTTATTTCAGCAGCTTCGTTCCAAGACACGACTCGCGTCCTGACCGAAGCGGCAACACTCGGGAAAGTCGATCGGCTTCGCGGTTTCAAGGAGAACGTGATCATGGGTCACCTGATTCCGGCCGGCACCGGCTTCCCAAGCGTGCGCGAAATCAAGCTGGTCGAACTGGGCGAGCAAGTCGGAACTTCCCTCGTGGAAGAGCCGGAAGCGCGACCAGCGCTCGGCTAGTTTTTCGACGCACGGTGCGAATGTGGAATGACGAATCAGCGAAAGCTGATTCGTCATTCGCATTTCAGGAGGTATAGAAGATGTCGATCGCAACCAAGACGGGCGACGCTGGCGAAACCTCGCTCATGTACGGGAGGCGGGTCTCTAAGACTGATGCGCGCATGGCGGCGAATGGCGGCATCGACGAACTAAACGCAGCGCTGGGCGTGGCCCGCGTCACGAGTGAAGAAGCGTTCGTCACCGAACAAATTTATGTCATTCAGAAAGAGCTTATTGTTGTCATGGGCGAACTCGCTACCGCGGAAGAAGATCTCGCCCGCTACGCCAAAGATGGTTTTGAACTCACCACCGCGACGATGGTCGATCGATTGACGGCTGTCATTGATAATTTAGAAAAAGACAAGTTGCTCCACTTCACCGATTGGGTGATACCCGGCCGCACGATGCTTTCGGCGACGCTCGATGTCGCGCGCACTACCTGCCGCCGTGCTGAGAGAACCGTCGCGGCGTTGCCGCTCCGAAATCCGGAAATTGTGCGCTATCTGAACCGTCTTTCCGATCTTTGCTGGCTTTTGGGTCGCTACGCGGAAAAAAAGCTCGCCGTCGATGCTCCAAGCCGGTAGAGCGCAGCGGCTTACTACTGCCGGCGACCGTTCTAGCACAGGGTTGTCTTCGGTTGAGGAAGGAATTCTCTCCCTGGTTCTTCGCTTTTCTAAAAAACGGTCAGGTTGAAATTTATGACTCAGGCAGCCGACGCCGAACGGTTTACGCAACGCCTCGAGGCCTTCAGCGATCTCGTGTTTGGGTTTAGTCTCTCGCTGCTTGCAACGCGATTGGAAGTGCCTGCGACTGCCTCTGGCATTTTCGATGAATCGAAGGCGGTGGCGCTTTTAGTCACTTCGGGCTGATTTGCGTGATGGGGCTGCAGCATGGCCGGATTTTCCGGCATCATTTTGTCGCCCAACCCTTCGAAGTGGTGATCGCTGGTCTCGTTCTTGATGATCGGTATCGGCGTGGCCGTCACGACGAGCCGGATGAGTCCGCGCCTTCCATTCGGGTTATTTGGCGGAACCCTCGTGCTGATCATCGTCGCGGTCCGCGCAACAACGCGCGGGTCCCGGCGTTCCTTTCCCCAAACGAGAGTAGCGGATCCACGCTCGCCGACGCGCACGGTAGCTTGCGCTGTTCTTGACGGTTCGGGCTGCCGCCGACTTAGTCTTCGTCATGCCATCACCAAGCGTAGTGATCGTCGGCTCTGGCGGGCGGTTGGGCGCGGCGCTGCTACGGGCGTGGGGCGCGTCATTTGCCACCACCGGATATACCCGCGCCCAACTCGACATCGCTGATTCCAAGCGGGTTCGGAAGACACTGAACGCAGTTCAGTTCGATTTGTTGGTCAACTGTGCCGCGCAGACGAACGTCGATCGCTGCGAAACGCACCGCGAAGAGGCCTTCGCTTTGAACGCGGAAGCACCACGCGTGCTCGCGGAAATCTGCACCCGAAAAAAAGCAAGGTTCGTTCACGTCAGCACCGATTACGTTTTCGACGGGGCAAAACGCGAGCCCTACGCAGAAGATGATGAGGCGAATCCGATCAGCGTTTACGGCGAATCGAAAGGGAAAGGCGAGAAGTTCGTGCTCGAAACGGATGAGCGGCATCTCGTAGTGCGCGTCTCCTGGGTATTTGGTCCCGATCGGCCCAGTTTTATCGATGGAGTGTTAAAACGGGCAATGGAGCAGGAAGAAATTGCCGCTGTGGCGGACAAATTTTCAACGCCGAGTTACACGCCCGATCTCGCCGCGATGCTCGAGGTGCTCTGCCGAAACTCTGAGGCGCGTGGCATCTTTCACCTCGCCAATGGCGGCTCGTGCAGCTGGCAGGAATACGCACAGTGGGCGCTTGATTGCGCCCATGCCGCTGGTCTTCCTCTGAAAGCACGAACGGTCGCTGCCTTGAGGCTCGCCGACATGAAAATCTTCGTCGCACGCCGTCCTCCGTATACGGTGCTCTCGACCGACAAAATCGCCGCGTTCATCGGAAACCGGCCGCGACCCTGGCGAGAGGCCGTGGCAGAATTCGTAAGCAATTGGGGACGACCTTTACCTGATAACGGATCGTGAAGCTGGCCCACCTGACCCTTCGGCCTTGAAAACCGCGTTCCGGTTTGACACACCGCAGTAGAGCCTTTTCCGTGGGAATAGTGAACATTCGCACAAGGACCTTCGTGATATCGCTGATCGCGACCGCTTGCTCTGCGGCGCACGGGCAACTCGCCTGGGAGCAAACGCAGCTGGAACTGCATCCCGCAGCCGGAGATGCCGAAGCCGTCGCTCATTTCAAATACGAAAACAAAGGCGACAAGGTCATTCGATTCCTCTCGGTCCGACCATCCTGCGGATGCACGGCGGCGGCACTAAAGAAAAACGATGTCGCTCCCGGCGAGAAGGGAGAAATCACCGCGACGTTCAACATAGGCGCACGGACCGGAATTCAGCAGAAAACATTGAACGTGGAAACGGATGATCCCGCTCATCAGTTCACGGTCCTTACGATGCGCACTGTGATCGCGCAGCTTGCGGACGTGCAACCGACATTTGTTTTCTGGGAAGCTGGTGAGGAACCGAAGGCGAAGACGATCATTGTCAAAGCGGGCAAAGATGTGGTGATGAAGAACATCGCAGTCACGTCGTCGAGTCCGGCGTTCACGACCGAGGTCAGGGCGGGCGCTGGACCGGGAGAATTCCGCATCAATGTGCGACCGCGCGACACGAGCAAACCCGCAGATGCCACGCTCACGATTGTACCTGCATTCGAGAATCAGCCGGGAAAGAGCTTCTTCGCCAACGCGCGTATCACCGGTCCAGCTGCGGCGGCGCGATAGCTCGTGAAGTGGCGGCTGACTGGCCAGGCGCTGGCTCTTCTGGTGCTGGCGTTTCTGCCGGCGGTCGGTCAGGTAGTTTATCTTCGTGACCGCACTTCGTGGAATGCGCCGGTCGCCGCCGGAGATGAAGTCACGGTTGAGCGGGCAGCGCGCTGGGGTGACGCCGCCCTCTGGGTCGATGCGCGAGCTGACGAGCAGTTCGAAAAGGCGCATGTTCCGGGCGCGGTTCAACTCAACGAAGATCGCTGGAACGAGCTCCTGCCGCAGCTGCTCGCGAAATGGTCCCCGGAGAAGCGGCTCATCGTTTACTGCAGCAGCGAGGCATGCGGCGCGAGCCGCGAAGTCGCGCGGCGTTTGCGTGAAGAAGCGCGTTTGAAGAACGTGTTCGTGCTGGAAGGCGGCTGGGAAGCGTGGCTCGCGACAAAAAAATGAGGTGGTTTTTTCGTCTGCTCGCGATCCTGCTCGGAGCACTTTTCATTTACACCGGCGCGATTAAGGCGTGGGACCCGCTTGGTTTTGCCAGCGATATAGAGAACTACCATATCGTTCCATGGTCGCTTGGCGTGCGCGCGGCGTTTTATCTTCCCTGGCTCGAGTTGCTGTGCGGCATCGCACTGATCTTCCGGCGCCTGGAGCTCGGTGCCGTTGCTATCCTCACCACGTTAATGGTGGGCTTTATTGGGGCGATCATTTCCGCGCGAGCACGCGGCATCGATGTCACCTGCGGCTGCTTCGGTCATGCCGCGAAAAATCTGAGTTTCGCCGGGCATCTCGCACTCGATTGCGCAATTCTGACGGCACTGATCCTTCTTATGTTCCGGTTCTGGGGAACGGACGGATCAACGAAGCTGGATACTAAGGCGCCGACCTATCGCGGGCCGCTCCGGCGGGCCTAGCAGCGAAATCTCGGAGACGTCGACTCTAGGCGCGCCGGTCGGCAGTCGTGGCTGATTCAGGCGACGTCACGGCCGGACGCCTGTATCATGATGGGAACGTCACATTCTCCGGCTTGGCGCATGGGTACGATCACACGATCCCGGGCACGTTCTCGAACCTGCGATTTCCGTTACGGTTCGCTCCGGCAGACCGAGAGTGGGGTGGTTTCGAGTATCGCGATGAATCGGGCCTCACCGGGCCGAGGCAATTCGATACGGAAGTGGTTCGCGGGGAGGCATTCATTTCACGCCGTAAGAGAGAAAAAAAGCGTGATAGTGAAATTCCTGTGATCGGAGGAACGGCGCGGGACCCCGAATTTAGCGTTGCTTCAGTTATAAAACTCAGATAATCAACACTCCATGAAGAAATTCATTCTCTCACTTCTTCTGTTGCTTGCGGCCGGCGCCAGCCTCGCCCCGTCGGCACAGGGCATTCGCGGGTATTTTCTGGGCTTATGACGGGACGCCGAGCCTCTGCGCGCCGCCCAGGCTTTATAATCAGATCACGGTGCAGATCGGCGACCAGACGCATCTCGCTCCCATCGAGCTGGCGCGCCTCCTTGCCCTGGTCAATGTGGCGATGGCGGGCGCCGGATTCTCGGTCCGCTACGCCCCCTTTCGGCGCAAAGCCGGGTCTGGGGCGTTTCCCTCGTAAAACGGCCACCCCGTGGCAACTCCCCGGCGCAAAGTGCCCCGCGAATGGCGTCAATATAATGGCAGCGGCCTGGCGGTGACCAAATGATTCATGAAGGCCCCCCCGGGGTGGGGCGCACCCCCCCGCGCTCAGGACACAGGGGAGAATATGCCCTTTCACAAAATCCACAGTTTTGGACTATTTCTGCTGCATGCCCGGCCACACAGTAGCCGGAGACTCGACAACGACATAGTTAACCCGATACACTCAAAAATTCACCCCGGTAAGTCGCTGCATTACAGGGTGTTAGAGAAGAGTAAATTGGGGCCAAAACTGGCAAAACGGCTTCCTGCCCTATCACAGGAATGCCCCAAAACGTGAGTTAATTATCCCCACGCGGGCACAAAAAAGCCGCCCATGTGAGGCGGCTATGAGTGAGTTACCCGAGAAGGCAGTCAGCCGTTAAAAGGACGGAATATAGCGGCCACACAGCGGGCATTCGGGCGTGAGCTAGATCAGCCCGCAACGTTTTCAGCAGGTATGGTTTCCACGACGTTGCCTGCCTCATTAATGACGCAAATCTGCGTTGGCGCGTAAACCGGCGCAAATGCGTCGGATCGAGACTCTGAATCTTCGGTGATTCAACTCGTTACATTTCGTGTGGTCAGATAGAACGTAAACCTTATGCCGACTGAGCATTCACCGGAGGTAAAGTTCGAGATCGGTCATGTCTTGTTCATCGACATCGTTGGTTACTCGA
>JBDTYN010000113.1:0-2718 GCA_040005675.1 Chthoniobacterales bacterium | reverse complement strand
CGGACGAGACCATCACTGGCGCGTTCGTGAATGCCGGCGCGATCGTTGATTACGTGCGGAAGAAGAATCCCGCAGTTCTCTCGCTTGTCTGCATGGGACGCGAAGCGATCGAGCCGACCGACGAAGACACGCTTTGTGCTGAATTCATCCGCGACTCTCTTCGCGGTCTTCCAACTGTTTTCGAAACGATTCGGCACCGCCTGCGCGGCTCTCAGACCGCGCGAAAATTCTTCGACCCCGAGATTGCATGGGCGCCGGAACGCGATTTCGAGCTTTGCCTGTCGCTCGATCGCTTTGGATTTGTGGTGCTCGCGGAGAAGGTGGACGCAAGCGTTGTCCGCCTGCGCAGGATCTGAACGGGCCAGACGGCGTCTTCAGTTCAGTGCAAGAAGCGGTGGCGGCGGACGGCACTCGATGACACGATAGCTGCACAATGCCAGCTCCCCGAAAACTAGCGCTGCTCACCGCTTTCGCTGCGCTCTACCTCATCTGGGGCTCGACTTATCTGGCAATCCGCTTCGCGATCGAAACGATCCCGCCGTTTCTTATGGCCGGCACACGCTTTCTTCTCGCCGGTGTCATTATGTACGGCATAGCGCTCGCGCAAGGTGCGCCCCGTTCCAGCGGACGCGAATGGAAAACGGCGCTGATCGTGGGTGGCTGCCTGCTCGTCGGAGGCAACGGCGGCGTCACATTTGCGGAACAATACGTCTCATCCGGTCTCGCTTCCGTGATGGTGGCCACGGTACCGATTTACATTGCCCTTCTCAGCTGGGCTATGGGCATGGCGGCGCGACCGCGTCCGATTGTCTGGCTGGGATTAGCGGGCGGTTTTGTCGGCGTCGCGATTCTGGTCGGCCCGGCGTTGAACTTCGCTCCCGGAGCACGCCCGCACCCGGAGATCGGAATGCTCATCCTGCTTTGCTCGTCGTTTCTTTGGTCCGCCGGCTCCCTCTATTCGCGGGTCGCAAAAAATGCCTCATCTCCCTTTCTCGCGACAGCGCAACAAATGCTTTGCGGCGGCACCTTGCTCATCCTGGCCGGACTCCTCACGGGCGAGCTGCGGCGACTGCGGCTGCAGGACATTACCTGGCTGTCGTTCAACGCCTTCACTTATCTGGTGCTGATTGGCGCCATCGTCGGATACACCGCCTACACCTGGCTGCTCCGTCATTGCGATCCGGCGAAGGTCGCCACCTACGCTTATGTGAACCCCATTGTGGCCGTCCTGCTCGGAGCAGCGTTTGCACATGAAACACTTAGTGCGCGGGCGATCATCGCCGCCGGGTTAATCATCGGATCTGTGGCGCTCGTGATCACGGTGCAACAATCGCAGGCGAAAACCGCAGCTGCACTTCCGCCACTTGTCGGGCAAGTTGATCGCGCATGAGCATGCAGCCAGAGCCAGCAAGAGAAACCATCGACGTCGTGCGCCGGAACTGGCGGGCGGAGGTCGAAACGGCGGAAGTTTACCGCGAGCTCGCAGAGGACGAGCGCGACGAGAAGCGCAAAGCGATCCTGATCCGCATGGCCGAAGCAGAGGAACGTCATGCGCGCCGCTGGGCGCAAAAACTTATCGACCTTGGCGAGCCCGCTCCCGAATTAGCCGACACCGCCTGGCGGCGTATGAAACGTCGGTTTAACCGCTCGCTCGGGACCGAAGTCGCGATCCGAAGAATGGAAGCGGCTGAAGAGCGTCACGAAGCCGAGTTTCGCAACCAGGGCGTCCAGGCATTGGCGGGCGAACACGACGTGCAGGATTTCCTCCGCGAAAGTGCCCTCGAAGAAAAGGCACACGCACGCGCATTGACCGCGATGGTCCCGCAGCTCGGGCCGAAGACGGTGCTCGACACGATTTTGAAACGCGAGCGCTGGCACGGGCGCGGTGGGAGCTGGGTGGCGGACGCGATCTACGGCGTGAACGACGGACTTGGCGCCGTCTTTGGCATCGTCTCGGGTGTGGCGGGCGCAACCAACAACCAGCAGCACATCGTTCTGATCTCAGGTCTGGCCGGAATGCTGGCCTCAACGCTATCGATGGGAGCGGGCGCCTATCTCGCGGTCAAAAGCGAAGCGGAAGTTTACGAGGCGGAGATTGCGCGCGAGAAAGCCGAAGTCGATGAAAATCCCGAGGAGGAAGTGGAGGAGATGGCTCTCTTTTATCAGCTCCAGGGGTTCAGTGCCGAGGAAGCCCAGCGCATGGCGGAACGTCTCGGCGAACAACCCGAGCAACTCGTCCAGGCGATGGCGCAGCACGAGCTCGGACTATCCGAGCACCGTTTTCCAAATCCGTGGAAGTCGGCGACGTCGGCCGCGATTTCTACCGCAGTCGGCGCATTCATTCCGATCATCCCGTTTTTTTTCCTGAGCGGACTGGCGGCGGTGCTGGCTGCATTCGCCATTAGCATTGTCGCCCATTTCGTTGTCGGCGCGGTCAAATCACTAATTACGATTCGTTCCTGGTGGGCTTCCGGATTCGAAATGACCATCGTGGGCATCATCGAAGCCGCGGTGACCTACGGTCTCGGATTGGCCTTCGGAGCTGCGACCTAAACCGCGGCACCGTTTGCTCTCACCAAATCAGCGCGAGGTCGCGAGGAGTCGAGGACTGAATCGAGAGCGGCATTGAACTCGTGAACGTCGAACGGCTTCGTGAGATAAGCGTCCGCGCCGGCAGTCGTCAGGCGCTCGATCCGCCCGGGGGTCGCATCGGCGCTG
>JBDTYN010000112.1:0-6514 GCA_040005675.1 Chthoniobacterales bacterium | reverse complement strand
CTCCGCATTGAACCGCTTCAATGCCTTGCGCGCCAACTTCATCGCGCTGGCGTGCTCGGCACGCTCCTCTCGCGCGGGAACAATTTTCGATGCAATCCGCTGCGCGCAATCGTCGCGCTGCGTCACGAGGTTGCGCCACCCAAGGAAAAGCATCGTCAGCGCATCGCGCGTCGGCTCTGGGCTGTTCGTGTGCAGCATCCGTCGCACGGTGAAGCTGTCGTGCTCCTCCCGGTTAATGAACTTGATTGCACCTATGCCCTCCGGCCGTGACATATCTCGTTAGCTGCCCGTCAAGTCCGGCAGCTTCTCCATCGCGGCGCGCATATCGGCAGTCGTAAGGTGGGTGTATTGACGACTCACCGCTGCGCTTTCGTGACCCACAATTTCTCGCGCCAACACGTCGGAGACGCCGGCTTGTTTCAACATCGTGACGGCGCTGTGGCGCAGCGAGTGAAATGAAAGCTCGCTCGTCTCGCGCGAGTGGGAACGTCCCTTGCCGGTTCCCTTGTGGCTGCGTGGCTCTACCAAACCGGCGGAAACGAGAATGTCGCGAAAGCGGTTCGAGAGCGTGCCGGTGTGCGTTGCTTTGGCGGCTTCTGGAAAGATGAACGCGTTCGGGTCGTCGTTGACCGGCAGCGACGAGAGGTAGTCGCTGAGAGGAGCAAGGAGCGGCAGCGCCATCCGCCGTCCGGTCTTGCGCGTGGTGAACATGACTTCGCCCGTGTCGAGGTTGACGGCGCGCCATGTGAGGTTCGCCAAGTCACTCAACCGCTGCCCGAGATAGAGGCCGAACAGAACGAGTCCGCGCCACTCGGTATCGTCACCACAGGCTTTCAGCACGCGTCTGATTTCGGCGACGGAGAAACCGCGCCGCACGGACTTGTCGCTCGATTTGAGCATCTTCACGCGCACTGCGGCGTTCACCTGTAGCAGGTCTTGCCGCACCGCTTCGCCCAAGCACACCCGCAGCACTTTCAGGCTCAGGTTCGCGGTACCGCGCGATCGTTTCTTCGCCTCGGTGTCGCGAAATCGGCTCACGTCCGCTGCCTGCAGCGTGGCGAGGTCGCGATCGGCTTTGGAGCCGAGAAACTCAGCGAAGCGTTGGGTGATGCGAAGATAGCGGGCGTGCGTGGAAGGCTCAGTCTCAATCGACTTTGACTCGGCCCACTTCTCGCACCAGCCGCGAATGGTGGCGCTGGACAGCTGCTCGGCATTAGCCGTCAGAAACACGTCAGCCACTCCACGGGCGATCACATCACGTGCGGCGTCGGCACTCAGCTTGCCCTTGCGCGCCAGCAATGAGGCCTTGTGCCACGCGCGGCAGATTTCCCGCGCCTGCTCCTTGTCGCTGGTCTTGGTTGAGCGGAACACGCGCCTGTTCTCGCGCTTTTCAGGGTCGTGGATCGTGTAAGCGCAAAACCAGTTCGGGCGACCACGTTGGCGATGAATGCTTGGCATAACGCATAGCAGAATCGCATAACATGCGCCGGTGTCCAGCAATGTTTTGGCGTGTCCGTTTACGAGGGAGATTGGACTTCCTCCGTGGCTGCGTTGTCACCCGGGGTTCGAATCCCCGCCCCATCCGCCGAAGTCAGTTAGTGGCCAGACGCTGCGCTTATTCGAGACAGAAATCGAAGCTCGAAGCTCGAAGGTCGAACCGGCGGACCTGTGAGGCTATCCACCAATTACATTTTCTGCCGTGCGGCGGGCATGAATCTGAATCGCCTGCCGGACCTTCACGACGCTGCCCGCCGGCAATACTCCTCGAAAATTCACACCGGGATAAATGAGACAGTCTCGGCCCACGATCGAACCGGGATTGATCACCGCGTTGCAGCCGATTTCCGTCCGATCCCCGACGATCGCACCGAATTTCGTCAGGCCCGTGGCGATGCTGCCGTCAGCGGCCGAGACGTGGATTTCGGTGTGATCGAGTTTTACATTTGAAAGAATAACCCCTGCGCCGAGGTGTGCCTGGTAACCGAGGATCGAGTCGCCGACATAGTTGAAATGCGGCACCTGTGCTTCGTTGAAGAGAATGCAGTTCTTAAATTCGCATGAATTTCCCATCACGACGTCATCTCCAACGATGACATTCTCGCGCACGTAACATCCGCTGCGCACATGGCAGTTCTCGCCGATCCAGGCGGGACCTTTCAAGAACGCACCCTGCTCGACGATCGTGCCACTGCCGACAAAGACCGCGTTGCTGATGAATGGCTTGCCGATCAATTCGCCGAGCACGGCCGGTTTGAGCCGGAACTTTAGGTAGCTCCCGATTTGCTTGAGCGCGTCCCAGACATAGCCCTGCGATTCAAACAGCTTCGAGTGGCTGGTCTGTTCCAGACTCAGGAGTTCCGTTGGTTCAAACATGGAAATCAATTACCGCCGCGCCGCGCAATTTTCTGTCCCTCTTTTGTGTCACGAGCGTCCCAGCCGAGAGCGGTGAGCTGGTCGCGCAATTCATCACTTTTGCGCCAATCTTTTGCAAGCCTCGCCTGCCCCCGTGCTTCGGCCAGAGCCATGACTTCGGACGGCGCTTCGCTGCCTTCGCTCGTGAGGACGAGCACCTTATCTATCTGTCGCCACCAGCCGAGCCAGCCAGCCGCCGCGTGCGGGCTCAGCGTGCCCGCATCCATCGCCCGATTTGTTTCGCGAATCGTCTCGAACAAGAAGCCGAGCGCGGCGGAGATGTTTAAGTCGTCGTCGAGCGATCGGGCAAATGATTCGCTGGCCGCGTCCGAACGCGGGGCTGTCACTCCTTCCGCCAGCGCCGTCTCATGCAAGCGCTCGAGCCAGCTGTCGATCCGCTGGAGCGAGTGGCGCGCTTCCCCCATGCCTTCCCAGGTGAAATTGAGCGGCGCGCGATAGTGGACCCGCATCAGGGCGTAACGCACTTCGCGTCCGCTGTACCCTTTCGCGAGAACGTCCCGCAGCGTCTGGAAGTTGCCTAACGACTTCGACATTTTCTGGTTCTCCACCAGAAGGTGCGCACAATGGAGCCAGTAGCGGACGAACTGTTTTCCCGTGCAGCCCTCGGTCTGCGCGATTTCCGCTTCATGATGCGGAAAGATGTTGTCGACGCCGCCGCAGTGGAGGTCGAGTTGCTCGCCCAATAGTTGCGTGGACATCGCGCTGCATTCGATGTGCCAGCCCGGCCGCCCCGGTCCCCACGGACTCTCCCAGCGCACCGCGCCGTCCGCGTCGTCCCATGCCTTCCAAAGGGCGAAATCGCCCACGTGCTCCTTGTCGTATTCGTCACTTTTCACGCGCTCACCCGGGCGCAGCTCCGCGAGATCCAGGTGCGCGAGGCGGCCATAGGCCGGGAACTCTCTGATTCGGAAATAGACCGACTTATCGTCGGCCTGATAAGCGAGCCCTCGCTTTATGAGCGCTTCGATCATCCCGATCATGGCAGCGATGTAGCGTTCTTCCGTAGCCGCGGGAAAGGCGTCGGCGCGCTTGATGCGCAGCGTCTCCAGATCTTCGAAGAACGCCTGCTTGAACGGAGCGGTGAACGTCGTCAGCGGCACGCCGGCCGCGATACATCCGCGGATTGTTTTGTCATCGATGTCCGTGATGTTCATCACGCGCTTGACGGCGTAGCCGCGGAATTCGAGTTGGCGTTGCAGGAGGTCTTCGAAGATGTAGGCGCGAAAGTTGCCGATGTGCGCGTGACTGTAGACCGTCGGACCGCAGGTGTACATCTTCACCGCGCGTCCATCCGGATCGAGCGGCCGGAAATCCTCGAGTTCGCGAGAGTAGGTATTGAAAAAACGAAGAGCCATGTGCGGTGCGGTCAACTCGAGCGGAGGGGAGGCAGCCCGCCGCGCCACCAGGAGAGAGGGCGATCGTCCCATTTCGTTCGGCTGCGCTTCACTTCACGGAGAATGTTTGCCTGAGGGACGGAAGAGGGATTCAGGCGAGACATGTTACTCGGTTCCTGGCTTTCTGCTTTCCAGATTCAAATCTCCGGTCTGAGGCCCGAACGGTATGGCGTCAGAGCTGTTCTCGCACCGCGCGACGAACGACCTCGGTGACCGCGCCGTAAACGAGATGGGACGCAAAACTGTAAACATGCGTCGAGAGCGGAATTTTCGGCGGCGGCTTACTGAGCCCGAGGGCGGGCAGTGAAGCTTCATCCGCCACCAGCCAGACCGCCGTGCCGAATGCGAGCCCCTCACCGACAGTCACCAGCGGCGCGAACTCCGCCAGCGTGCCATAAATCGCGGCCGAAGTCGTGCCCATTGCGTAATGCACCGCCTCGCCCGCGAGCGTCTGCTTATCCTTCGGCACCTTGTGCCCGGTGATCTTCTTCGAGATCGCATCGGCCGCTTTCACCGTCGTCGCTTTCGCGCGCGACGGTCGCGGCTTCTCGCCTTCCGCTTCCTGCACCTTCTTGCCTACCTTCGTCCAAAGCGCCTGGAATTGCTCCATCACCAGCGAAGCGAGCAATCCGCCCGCCACCCCGGCCACCAATCCTTTGAACAGGTCCACCTCGCTCGATTTGCTCTTGTGCGTCATCTCCAGATTTTCAGCCGACCCCGAGCTCTTCGCGAGAACAACTTCATGGCCGGCTGATAACCGCGACTGCAGTGGGGTCACTTTCGTTAACCATGAGATCAAATCTGGAACCCAGACAGCCAGGATGGGTGAGGTGAATCAGGAAAGCAGGAAGGTAGGAAAAGGGAATAGAAGGTGCCTGCCGTAGGTATACCGGGTCCGCAACGAAGTCGGAAACGTTCAAACCGCCGCTCGAATTTTGCTCCAGCTCCTCTCGACTCCGTTCCCGCTTTCCTCACTTCTGATTAGAATCTCCTCGGTCCCATCCTGGATTTCTGGTTTCCAGATTCAACTCACCGTCCTTCCTGCTTTCCTAACTTCCCGATTGGGATTTCTTCGGCTCCATCCCGGATTTCTGGCATCCAGTTAAGATGCCGTTCCAAAAAACATCTCCGAGATGTTGAGAACATCACGACGCGGCGGAAACTCCTGCATGAAAAACGGCAAAGTCGCACTCGTCACCGGTGCAAATAAAGGGATCGGCTTCGAAGTCGCGCGGCTGCTCGCGCGCCAGAACTTTCACGTCTTCGTCGGCGCGCGAAATCCCGCGGCTGGCCGCCCCGCCGCCGAAAAGCTCAGCGCCGATGGCAACGTCACCTTTCTCAAGATCGACATCTCGAAGCCCGAGAGCATCCGTCGCGCAGCCGAGGAATTCGCGCGCAATTCTGACCGGCTCGACGTGCTCGTCAACAACGCCGGCATCATCGTCGACGGCGACGAAGCCATCCTCACGATCACGCCGGAAATCTTCGAGACCACCCTGCGCACGAACACGCTCGGCCCGCTCCTCGTAGCCCAGGCGTTCGTGCCGCTCCTGCGCAAAAGCCAAGCGCCGCGCATCGTCAATGTCTCCAGCGGCGGCGGCCAGCTCGCCGACGGCGCCGATGGTTGGGCGCCCGCTTACTGCATCTCGAAGACCGCGCTGAACGGCGTCAACTCCCAGCTCGTCGCCGCCTTGCCCGGCTTCGCCGTCAACGTCGTCTGCCCCGGCTGGGTCCGGACCGATATGGGCGGCGAAAACGCCACGCGCTCCGTCGCCGAAGGCGCCTCCGGCATCGTCTGGCTGGCCGCCGACGCCCCGCAGGATTTCACCGGCCACTTCGTCCGCGACCGCAAAGTGATTCCCTGGTAACTGGAGCATAACGATGAATTTGGAAGCCAGGAATCGAGGATAGGATTGGGAGAAACTCCTTCGTCTTCTGAAACTCATCACGCTGCGGTAATTCTGCTCCTGCTTTCCTGATTCGACGCTCGGAAATCCTGGTTTTCTGGTTTCCAGATCAATCCTATTTATCCACAGGTGCCCTCGGTCCCGATTAACACAGAATTCCGGAAGGGAATCAGGGTCCGGCACCGAATTCTTCGCGCTCTGCCGCGAGTTTCTCGATCACGACGACCCGATGCCGATCGAGCCTTTCGCCGGATAGCGAGAGCCGTGAGAATTTCAGCCACGGATTAACACGGATGAAACACGGATAGGGAGAAATGCCGATCCGGCTTTCCCCAATCTGTGAAATTTTGTGTTCATCTGTGGCGAAATCCCCGGTCCCTTCCTTCCGGCATCCGTGAAAATCCGTGTTTATCTGTGGCTTAAATAGTCTACGTAAATCCGCGCAATCTGCGGACTGCGCCTCTCCCGCGCCATTTACAGCTCGCGGATCTTCTCATTAGTCTGCTGACTTCATGACCGCCACCGCTGAACCTGATGATGCTACGCCGCTCGCCGGCGAAGAACACGTCCCTGATTTCTTCGGCCATCCGCGCGGGCTTTGGTATCTCGCCTTCACCGAGGCGTGGGAACGCTTTTCCTACTACGGCATGCAGGCGCTGCTCGTCCTTTACATGGTCAAGTATCTCCTGCTGCCCGGCCGCATCGAACACGTTGCCGCGTTCGATAGCTTCCGCCGGCTTTATGGCGGTCTCGATGGTCAGGCGCTCGCCTCCGCCATCT
>JBDTYN010000111.1:0-20875 GCA_040005675.1 Chthoniobacterales bacterium | reverse complement strand
GGCGATCGCCGAGCTAAAAGATCAGCTCGACGTGAATGTAGAGCTCGCCTCGCCGGACGACTTCATCCCTGAGGTTCCAGATTGGCGCGAGCGTAGCATCTTTATCGCCCGATACGGCGAGGTTGATTTCTTCCACTACGATCCTGTATCTCAGGCGCTCGCGAAGATCGAGCGCGGCCACGCGCGCGATCTACTCGACGTGGCAGCAATGCTCGACCGCAAGTTAGTCACTCGCGAGCAGCTTTGGGAATCATATCTCACCATCGAACCCGCGCTTATACGCTATCCGGCCGTCGATCCGCCGACCTTTCGACACGCGGTCATTGCGGTCTGCCCGGCCGCAGGTGAGATTTAACCGATGTCTCCCACCGTTTCATTCGACGGGCTGCCCGGAGCTGACCTGATCGCGCAGGGTATCGCCGATGCCCGTGCCGGAAAGGTTACGGTCTTTGCCTGCCTCGTCTTGATCGCGCTGCCGGTTTTACAACGTCGCGGAATTGTTCCCCCAGACTGGACGGCCGCGGCTTGCCCGGACCCGGAACTGACGATGTATCGCTTACTGCAGCGCGAAGGAGGCGACGCGTTCGGTCGATACAACGCGTTGCTTCGGCGCCTGGTAAGCTTTCAGCGGTCGCTCACCAGTCCGCCTTCCGCTGCCTGACCTCCTGCCTTGACGAGGCTTTCTCCGTGGCGACAATTCAACCGTTGCCGATAGCAAAAAAAGTCCTTCTTTCCGGCCTCTGAGCCGGGACGGCGCTGCCATAAACGCCGGAACATTCGGTGAGCTTTATGCCGGCAAACCCGCTGCCGCTGAGACGCTCGAACAAGAACTCCGCGCTGCCGGAGTGCTTGTCCTGGATTTGCCGGTGGGGGCCGCGCCCATCTGCGGCCGCGCCTATCACCGTTACCGCTCATCGCGTCGGAAATCTGGAGGCGGCAGGGGACCGACAATGCCGTTGCTCGATTTTTTCATCGGCGCGCATGCGCAATTGATGGGCTGGCTGGTAGCCACGCGCGACACCGAGCGCTTTCGGCTATACTTTCCCGAGGTCGAACTGATCGAGCCGAGCTAGGGATGTGGCCCTGTTTGGCAATCCTCCTGCTGAACTGCATGGCTGCTTGCGACCAGTTCGTGCAACAATGCAGCCATTAATGAACGGCGACGGCTGGCTTTTTTGATAATCAGGATGTGACCCGAGATGCAATTGCTGCGCGAAATCATCGGCCTGTTCGATCGGCGCGAGCGATGGAAACTGGCGCTTCTCGCGGTGCTCCTTTTTTTTGGCTCGCTGCTCGAAGTGGTGGGCATCGGCATCATCCTGCCCTTCATCAAAATCGTGGGCGACCCGGCGGTAGCACTGCAACACCCACAGATCGGTCCATGGCTCGCCCGCGCCGGCATTGGTACTGCCCGCTCGGTCACGATCGCGGCCTGTTGTTTGTTGCTCGGTCTCTCGCTCTTCAAAGGCATTTACGTCGCTTGGACGATGCGCGCTTCCTATCAGTTCATTTACGACAAGGTTCTTTCGTTGACCAAGCAGCTGCTCGTCACCTATCTGCACGCCCCTTATCTATTTCACCTGCACAAGAACACCGCTGAGCTGGTGCGAAACACCACGGTGGAACCGGAAGCGATCGGCGGCGTGCTCAAGTTTGCGCTTTTTTTGCCCACGGAAATTATCGTTGTCTGCGGTCTGGTGGCGCTACTTGTTTTCACCTCCCCCGGAACGGCGGTCATCGGCATCGCCGCGATGGGAGCGCTCATGTGGTCGGTCTCAGCTTACTCGCGCAAAGAGCTGGGCCGCCTTGGCAGGGTCCGCAGCACCGAGCACGCAGCCATGATCCAATGGGTCAACCAATCGCTCGGCGGCATCAAAGAAGTGAAGCTGCTCGGCCGGGAAGAATTCTTTGCCGACGCGCTCGGCCGCTGCGGGCGCAAATACGCGGATGCGCTCCGCCGGAGCACTTTCATTACCCAATATCCGCGAGTCATCCTCGAAACTTCCGCTTCGCTTCTCATTGTCCTGTTTGTTCTGCTCGTCATTCTCTCGGGGCGCGACGTGAAAACGATTGTCGGCACGCTCGCCTTGTTCGGCATGGCCACTGTCCGCCTGGTGCCGTCGGCGACGCGGATTACGAACTCATTGCACGGGATCCGCTTTTATGGACACGCGGTGACCTCGGTCGCAGAAAGTCTGCGAGTGAACGCGAATGCGAAAGTCCCAACTGCTCCCGAAAGCACTCTGGAATTTGCAAAGGCGATTTGCCTGGTGAATCTGAGCTACCGATATCCCGACGCCGCCAGTGACGCCTTGAGCGAAGTGAATCTTGAGATTCCACGGGGCGCGCGCGTCGCCTTTGTTGGGTCGTCGGGCGCGGGGAAAACCACGCTGGCGAATCTCGTACTCGGTTTGCTCGAGCCGACTTCCGGCCGGCTACTCGTGGACGGTGTCGATGTGCGGGACCGACTGCGCGCCTGGCAGCAGCATCTCGGCTACATTCCGCAGGATATTTACCTGATCGACGACACCATCCGGCGCAACATCGCTTTCGGCCTGCCCGACGCCCAGATCGACGACGCCGCAGTCTGGCGGGCGATTGAGGCAGCTCAGCTTACCGCTTTCGTGCGACAACTGGGTGGTGGGCTTGATGCCCAGGTCGGCGAACGGGGGGTGCGCATTTCCGCCGGCCAGCGCCAGCGCATCGGCATCGCCCGTGCCCTCTATCACAATCCCGATGTGCTGGTACTTGATGAAGCGACTTCCGCGCTGGACAACGAAACCGAGCGTCTCTTCGCCGCTGCGATCAACGCGTTGGCGCGGCGGAAAACAATCCTCATCATCGCGCATCGTCTCAGTACCGTGCGCGACTGCGACACCATTTACCTGATGCAGGATGCCCGGGTGACGGCTTCCGGCAGTTTCGACGAGCTGCTCGCGACGGTCCCTCTCTTTGCGCAATTGGTTCACGGGCGCGAATTACAACCGGTCTGAGGCATGGCTTTCAGCACGACTGTAAAGGACGCGCTGAACCGCGCGCTCAGCGGCACCAACCTGCAGCTGGAGACCCTCACAGCTTCACGACGTGAGGAAGCGCGGATCGAAAGGTTGAAGGCCGGCGGCCAATTCGATCGTGCTGTCTTTCCCGTGCCTGAGGCTTTCGCGAAAGCCAGCGTTTCCGAAATCCTTTCCGCCCTCCCGCAATACCACGCCCGCTTCGATACATTCCGGAATCCGTCCGCGAACGATGTCGGCTATTGCTTCGCGAACGACTATTTCCGGGCGCCGGATGCGGAGGTCTTCTACACACTCATTCGCACCCTGCGGCCCGAGCGCATCATCGAGATTGGCAGTGGAAACAGCACCAGAATCGCGCGCCAGGCGATTCGCGATGGTGAACTCAAGACGCATCTCATCTCGATCGATCCGCAGCCGCGCTCGGAGATTGATTCGCTTGCAGACGAGTGCGTCCGCCAGCCGGTCGAGCAAACCGACCCTGCTTTGTTCGACACGCTGCATGCGGGCGACTTTCTCTTCATCGATTCGAGTCATGAAGTCCGGATCGGGAATGACGGCGCGTTTCTCTATGGAATTGTCATGCCCCGCGTCGCGGCTGGCGTGATCGTCCACATCCACGATATTTTCCTGCCCTACGATTACCCGGCCGAGTTGTTCGAGCTTGGGGCCTTGGAGTGGAACGAACAGTATCTCGTGCAGGCAATGGTCGCGCTTGGTGGCGGCTTTGAGGTACTCTGGCCTGGATATTTCATCCAACGCACTCGCGCCGATTTCGCCTCGTTGTTTCCACATAACGGCGGTGAGCGTGCACAGAGTTTATGGCTTCGGAAGGTGGCCGCGCCATGGGCGGGCGAGCAATGATAGTTGATCAAGCGCTGACGCCGTTTCTGCGCCTGCCGCATTTCAAGGGCAAGACGCGGATCGAAACGTTTTTGCGTCGGCTGCTTTGGAAGCCGCACGGGACGCAGGTCTTCGGCGGCGTTTCCATGGAACTCGATCTTGCGGAGTGGACGCAGATGCAGTTGCTCAAGCGCAATTGGCTCGAGCCGCGCACACTCGAGCTTTACGGCCAACTTCTGCGGCCCGGTGACGTCTTTGTCGACGTAGGCGCGCACGTCGGGTTTCATTCGCTTGTCGCGCGAAAGATTGTAGGACCCGAAGGAATTGTCGTCTGCGTCGAACCGCAGCCCTATAACGCGCACAAAATACTTTCCAATTGGCGCGCGAATGGATTCGCCAATCTCAAGCTCGTGGTCGCGGCGGCGGGCGCGAAGAATGGCGCGGTGGAACTGAGCGATCAGGTTCTGACCGACCGCTCTGTGCTTACGCTTCTGGAGCGCGGGGGCAAGAACGAAGCACAGAAGTTCGAGGTGCCGCTGGTCCGACTCGATTCGCTGCTCCAGCGGCACGAGCTTAAAACCGTAAAACTTCTGAAGCTCGACGTGGAAGGCTACGAGCTGCAGGTGCTGCATGGCGCGGGCGCACGTCTGGGCGACATCCAGAACGTTGTTTTCGAGGTGCTCGACGCCGGCAATTACGAATCGACAAAGCCAGTCGTCGACTTACTCGAGCATGCTGGATTTGAACTGCTCACGATCGAGGGCGCTCCGTGGAATTATGGCACGGAGATCATGGAGCGGAATTTGTGGGCGCGTCGGGTTTCCGCATGAACGGCTCTGAGGCAGCTCCCGCGATCAACGGGAAACGTTTTCTGACCATCACCTTCGATGATGGATTGATCGAAGGCGCGCGCAAGGCAGTGGACATCCTTGGCGAATCCGGTGCGCGCGCGACCTTTTATGTCGTCACCGGCTGGGTGCGGCCGCGCGAGGTCCCGCTGACGCGCGATCGCTGGAATCGCGGGCTCGACCACGGCAGTTGGCGCGACTGGCGCGAAATCATGCAACTGGGCCACGAGATTGGGTCGCACACGGTCACGCATCTGAATGCAGGCGGCCGTCTGGCGCGCTGGATTCCCGGGATGTTGCGTTGGGAGCTTGCTCACTCGCACGCGCGGCTGCGTCGCCGACTGGGAATTGCTCCGACATCGATTTCGATGCCCTGGAACACGCCGACCTTGACCTACGAATACGTGGTCCGGCGCCTCTATCGCGCCTGCCGCATCGGCAGCCCTGCACCGCGCGCGAATAATCTGAGCCGGGTCGATTGGTATTCGCTGCACTCATGGGCTCCCGATTCCGATGCGAGTGTCCCCGAAATTGTGGAGCAGGTAAACGCCACACCGCCGGGACACTGGCTGATCCTGCAATTCCACGGTTTCGACGGCGAAGGTTACATGCCGGTCGATTCGGGAAATTTTCGAGAGGTGTCTCGGGAGATTGCGCAACTGGACAACCTGGAACATGTCACCGTCGCCGAGATGGTGAGGCGGTTTCGCGACAGCGCCGGACCGCCGGGCGCTAAACGCGTGCCATCGCTCCGCAGGAAAGCGCGGATCTGCCTCGTGACCTCCGAGCACCTGTTCATGAACCCGCGCCTGGTGAAGGAAGCGGACGCGTTGCATGCAGCGGGCTACAACGTCAACGTCGTCTCCTGCCAGTGGCAGGAATGGCAAAGGCGGGAAGATAAACGACTGGTGGAAATGCGCGGCTGGCGCAACCATGTGGTCGATTTTTCGCGCGAGCGCCAGCCGGGATTGTTTTGGTTTTCGCGTCTCCGTCATTATGGGGCTCGCAAGCTCGCCGCTTCACTAAGGCGAAGCGATTTCCTCAAGCAACGGGCGATTGGCCGCGTCGCGCCCGAAATCGCGCGGATTGCCGCCAGCGTCTCTACCGACCTCTTCATCGGTCACAACATCGCCGCATTACCGGCGGTCGTACTCGCGGCACGCGCCCGCGGCGTTCGCGCCGGGTTCGACGCGGAAGATTTCCATTCCCGCATGTGGCTGAAGAAATCGGGACCGACAAAGATCGATCGTCTCACTGAGGAGATCGAGCGCAGGTTTCTTCCTCAGTGCTGTTACGTCACCGCAGCTGCGCCACTAATCGCGGAGGCATATTGGCGGCGCTGTGCGGTTCCGCTGCCATCGACGATCCTGAATGTCTTCCCGTTGGGAGATCGTCCGGCTCGGTTTCGAGAGCACGACCCTGCTGCGCCGCTCACGCTCTATTGGTTCTCGCAAGTAATCGGCGCCACGCGCGGTCTGGAAGAAATCGTTCGCGCCCTCGGTTTGACCGGAAATCGTAACATTCAGCTCCACCTCCGGGGGCAGTGGCAGCCTGGCTATCGCGCGATGCTGTACGCCCTCGCGGCAAAGTGCGGCCTCCAGCCCGGCCAGCTCGTCTCCCACGAACTCGCATCACCGGACGATATGATCCGGCTTTCCGCAGCGTATGACGTGGGTCTCGCACTGGAACCGGGACGAAGCCAGAACAATTCGATCGCGCTCTCTAACAAAATTTTCACTTATCTTGTGGCTGGCAACGCTGTTATTGCCACTGCGACGCGCGGGCAGCGCCTGCTTATGCAGGAACTCCCGGAGGCCGGCCTGTGCTATGAGATCGGTGACATCGCTGTCGTAGCGCGACAGCTGGGGGAATGGGAACGCGACCGGTCCGCTCTGGAGCGTGTCCGGCGCAATGCGTGGCGCTATGGTGAGGAAAAATACAACTGGGAGATTGAGCAGGAGAAATTCCTCACGATCGTAGAGGAAGCGCTCACCGGACACGCAGTTGTTGCATGAGTCTCCGTCTCGTCTTCAAGTCCGTTTGGCAAAATCCCGGCAACCAAGGCCGCAGATTGTGCAAGTCGCTGACCGCGATTGGCTGGCAAATTCGTAAACGCGTGTTGCGCAAGCCAACCGTAATACGTCTCGCCAATGGCGCGCGTTTCAAGGCCCATCCCGACTGCGTCGTTTCTTCGGCCCTCATCTATTCAGACTGGCCGGAATTTCGCGAGCTTCAATTCATCCGTCGTACCTTGAAACAGGGCGACGCAGTGATCGACGTCGGCGCAAACGTCGGACACATTTCGCTTCTTCTCTCCGACCTCGTCGGCCCCGAAAACATTTTTGCCTTTGAGCCTACGCCGGTCTCCTTCCGCCGCTTGACAGAGAATTGGGAACTCAACAGCTGGCCGGTCACAAACCTCCTCCAGAATGCCGTCGGCCGGCAGGCAGGTTCGATTGGAATACCTGACACCACGCATCCGGATACGAAAAATTCGATTTCATCCGTAGGAGGCGGTTCGACAGTGGAAGTACCGTTGATCGCGCTGGACGCCCGCCGCGCTCAGTGGAACGGCCGGCGTGTGGGCCTTCTGAAGATCGATGTCGAAGGGTACGAGCGGGAAGTGTTCGCGGGTGCGCAAGAACTCCTTCGCCATGATCGGCCGCGACTTGTGATGTTCGAATCGCTCGCGGGCACTGTTGATACCGAGATCGCCGCGATTTTACGCGGTGCTCGCTATGATGCGTTTCAATTGAGTGACACCGGAAAGCCGGATTTTTCGACCTGTACGGCGCAGAATGTTTTCGCTGTCCCAGTCGAAGAACGCTCTTTGCTTCCGAAATGCGACGGCTCCTGATCATTTCGCCGAATTTCCCGCCGGTGAATGCGCCCGACATGCACCGGGTGCGGATGAGCCTGCCGCATTTCGCAGAGTTTGGTTGGGAAGCGCGCGTGCTGGCGGTCGATCCGGATCGGGTGGAAGGGGTACGCGAACCACTCCTGCTCGAAACGATTCCGCCCGAAATTCCGGTCCACCGCTGCGGAGCATTTGATGTGCGCTGGACGCGCAAAATCGGTATTGGCGCGCTCGCTCTGCGCGCCTTCCCATTCCTTTATCGATCCGGCGCGCGCCTCATCCGTGAGCATCGGCCTGACCTGGTTTTTTTCTCCACAACCATGTTTCCGGTGCTGCCGCTGGGTCGACTGTGGAAACAGCGGTTCGGTGTGCCGTTCGTCGTCGATCTGCAGGACCCGTGGGTGAGCGATTACTATGAGAAGCGCCCGGGGACGGAGCGGCCGCCAAAATATGCGCTCGCCCAGCGAATGCACCGCATCCTTGAGCCGTTCACCATGCGCGCGGTCGACGGAATCATCGCTGTGACCGATTCGTATCACGAGACGCTGAGGCGGCGCTATCCGTGGATACCTGCGGAGTGTTGTCGCACGATTCCATTCGGCGCTTCGAAACGAGATTTCGAAGTGGCCGCAGCGATGGAGTGGCGGAATCGATTCTTCACGCCGGGCGATGGGCTCCTCCACGGCGTTTATGTCGGCGTGCTCGGGCGGATCATGACCGAAACCTGCCGCGCGATCTGCTCCGCCTTTCGCCGCGGACTGGACGAGGCGCCGGAAATTTTTGCGAAGGTCCGGCTGCATTTCATCGGGACCGATTACGCACCGGCTGATCGTGCGCGTCCCACGATTCGTCCGCTCGCATCCGTCTGCGGGCTGGAAGAGTTTATCTTCGAGGAGACAAATCGCGTCCCATATTTCTCCGCTCTGCGATTGCTGCGCGACGCGGATTTTCTGCTCCTGCCCGGCTCCGATAATGCTGACTACACGGCATCGAAACTCTATCCCTACATTCTCGCCCGAAGGCCGCTCCTTTCGATGTTCCGTGAGGAAAGCAGTGTGGTCTCAATTCTTAAGCAGACGAGGGCAGGAACGGTGGTCTCCTTTGGCGAGCAGGATGGGGGGGAGCAGATTGCGGAGAAACTGTATCCGGCATTTGACATTTTTTTGCGCTCTCTGCCATTCACACCCGCGACAAGCTGGAACGCTTTCGAGCCGTATTTGGCGCGCGAGATGACCCGCCGGCAGTGCGAATTATTCGATCTTGTCGTCGCGGAGCGATCGACTCAACCGGCGTGATTCTTCCTACTTTCATCGGCATCGGAGCCGCCAAGGCCGGCACGACATGGATCGCGACCTGCCTCGGCGAGCATCCGGAAATTTTCATGGCACCGGTGAAAGAGACGGAGTTTTGGAAGTTCGCCGATGCGGAAGCGCGGCTGGACGAATATGCAGCGCACTTTCGCGGAGCGCGTGGCGAGAAGGCAATCGGAGAATTTTCCGTGCGCTATCTTTTTTTTCCCGGTGTGCCGGAGCGACTAGAGCGGGTTCTGCCGCATGCGAAGCTTCTCTGCTCATTGCGCAACCCGATCGACCAGGTCTATTCCAACTACTGGCATCTCCAGCGACAGAACTTTAACCTGCATGATGTGTCGCAGGCACCACGCTCGATTGAGGAGGCGCTGCGCGAACACCGGGATTTCCTACTCGGTCCGGCGCGTTACGCCACTCATCTAGCCCGCTGGCTCGAACATTTTCCGCGCGAGCAATTGCTGGTCGTTCGTTACGACGACATCGCGCACCGGCCCGACCAGGTCTTAAAGAGGATTTTTCAGTTCCTCGAGGTAGATCCCGAGTTCCGTGCGCCGTCGCTCACCGAAAAAGGAAGCGCCGTGCGGCGCGGAACCTCGCCGCGCAGTGAATCGGCCGCCCGACTGCATACCAAGTTTTACGGCGGTCTGGTCCGTGGTGTTTACACGCCGTTGAAGCATCTTCTCGGGACACGGCGGGCGATGCAGATGAAAGACAATTTGCGGATCCGTCCTCTCATGGAGTCGTTGTTTATGCGTCGCGGCTATCCGCCGATGAACGCGGAGACACGCGCTTTGCTGACGCGTGAATTTGCAAATGAAGTCACGGAGCTGGAGCGACTGACTGGTCTTGATTTCAAGAATTGGCGATGAGCCCCAAACAATGAGTCGTCCACAGATTTTCAGCACCCTGATTCCCTCGCAGATTTCGTTTGTAGGGCAACGATTCCTCGTTGCCGCACCGAACCCTTAACCCTTCAGCGTCACCCGTTCTCTTCATGTTAGCCGACCGTCCCACCGACGCACCGCTCACCGGCTACCGCTCATCGTCCCCAATGCGCCTCGCGATCCTGACGAGTCATCCGATCCAGTACTACGCGCCCTGGTTCCGCCACCTTGCCATCCGCTTTGACCTCGAAGTACTCTATGCGCATCGGCAGGACCCCGCCGGTCAGGCGGCCGCTGGTTTCGGGGTGGCCTTCGACTGGGATGTGCCGCTGCTTGACGGGTATCGTTACCGCTGGCTTAAAAATGTCTCGCGCCGACCGGGCCTGCAACGTTTCGGCGGCTGCGACACACCGGAGCTGTTCGATTTGATTCGGCCGAAGAATTACGACGCTTTGCTCGTCCTCGGCTGGAACCGCAAAAGTTTCGTGCAAGGGATTCGGGCGGCCTGGCGCCACAAAGTGCCCGTGCTGATGCGGGGCGATTCGCAGCTTGGCACCGCTCGTTCGAGGATAAAGCGCGCTTTAAAATACTTGCCATACCGATGGTTCCTGCCGCGGATCGACGCGCATCTTTACGTGGGCAAGCGTAATCGCGATTACCTACGGCACTACGGCGTGCGCGAGGAGCAGCTCTTTTTCTCCCCCCACTTCGTGGACAACGATTTCTTTGCCGCGCGCTCTCAGGAGGCGCGTGATTCCGGCCGCGCGGCTGCCATCCGTGAAAACTTCAATATCCCGCCGGATGGTTTTGTCGCGCTTTTCGTCGGGAAATTTCTTCAGAAGAAACGGGTGGATGATTTCATCGCCGCCAGCTTGAGCGCGGCGGATAAAAGGACGAATTTTCACGCCGTTCTGATCGGCGACGGACTGATGCGCGCGCGTCTGGAAGAGCTGGCGAGGGCGCATCCGCGGATTCATTTTGCAGGTTTCCGTAATCAAAGCGAACTGCCGGACTTCTATGCTGCGGCCGACGTACTCGTTCTGCCCTCCGACGCCGAGGAAACGTGGGGACTGGTGGTGAACGAAGCCATGGCCTGCGGCGTGCCGGCGATTGTGAGCGACGCCGTCGGTTGCACACCGGACCTTATTGAGTCGGAGTTGACCGGCGTTATTTACTCCTTCGGAGACATTGAAGCGTTATCGGACCAGCTCGCGGGTTTCAGGGACTCCGACACGGAATCGCTGCGAAGAAAGAGCGTAGAGTATTCGATTAGCAAGGCTACTGAAGGTTTGGAGCTGGCCATTACAGCATTGCTCGGCCAGCGGGCGATATGACCGAGAGCATTTATTTCGACAAGTACGATGTGCGAGGCGCATATCACTGGGTTGAATGTGATCGCAGCTACGCGAACTGGAAACGGTACAATCCGACGCTGGAGGCGCGCTATGATTTGACGGTGCGGGCGATTCGCGAACTTGGAGTATGTGGCCGGTTGCTCGATGTAGGCTGCGGCGACGGGTATCTGATGTCGCGCGTCGCTCCGATGATGGAATCCGTTGTCGGTGTCGACTCGGAAGAAAGCGCGATTCGTCTGGCACGCCAGAAGTTGCACAAATTCATAAATTGTAAGGTGACGGCAACGACGGGTTACGATTTGCCATTTCTGGAAAGATCGTTCGATGTCGTTGTCCTGGGAGATGTAATCGAGCATCTTAAGGAACCGGCACATCATCTGAAGGAAATCGGCCGCGTGCTCCAACCAGGCGGAGCCCTTGTCCTCACAACGCCAAAATGGCGTGCCGATCGCAAGTGGGACATTCGACACGAGAAGGAATATCGCACGGAGGAACTGCGCACATTACTTGCTGAATTCTTCGATCGCGTGGATACGCGTTACTTTTGGCCGCTGAGCTGGTCGAGGTTTTACGCCACGCGAGTCGGCTGGCGTCTGCTAAAGCTAGTGGCTCTTACGGTCCGGAATCCCTTTCTAAGTATGAGCGAGTCAAAGCCGGATCAATTTGGACAAATTCTCGCAGTATGTCGAAACCCGAGACAGACCGAATGCCATCCAGAGCGGCCAAAGATATAAATTGGGAGAGCGCCTCAACCGCCGAGGCAGTCGCGCATGGCATTCCATGGCTTGTGATAGGACTGGGTTCCACGGCCTACGGCAAGGAGCGCCGCGCAATTACCACCCTCAAACACTCGCACCGCATCTCGCCATATTTCCTCACCACTGTGTGGGAGGATGGAAGCGTAAGTGAAATGCTGAGGGCGAATGGATTGGAATTCACGCCGGTAACCATTGGTTATCTCGGGCGCGCCCGTCTCCGGTGGACGCTGGTCAATCTCTGGCACATGCCTGCGCTCCTCCTCAAGGTGCTACGGGTCTATCGGGCGCAAGAGTGCCGCGGCATCGTGGTACTGGCTCTGCTGCCATTTGCTAATGTGCTGCCCGCTCTGCTGATCCTGAGATTGTTTTTTGGGGCCCGACTTGTTTTCTATCTAGGCGATATACCCGCGAACACGGGTCCGAATCGCGCGCTCGCACGCCTCATGCAATCGACCGCAGATGCGATCATCGTGAACTCAAAAGCAGTGCTGCATGGATTGGAAACGGTCGGCATCCGGTCAGAACGCATCCAGGTAGCCTATAACGGACTGGAACTTGAGCGGTTCAAGAATGCGGCTCCGTTCCCGTGGCGCGAACAATTTGGTTGGGGCAGCGAACTCCTTCTGATTGCTTATGCGGGCCAGTTCGCGCCTAACAAAGGCGTGATCGATTTTCTGTGCGCGGCAGAACGGGTGCTTGAACAAAGCGATCGCTGTCGGTTTGTGCTTGTCGGACGAAAGGATGAAGAAAACGCCTGTTACCACAAAAGCCTCAAACGCGTTTCGGAGAAAGGGCTAGGGGATAAGATCATTTTCGCGGGCTGGATTACGGAAATGGAGCGTGCCTATGCAGCGATGAATCTCATCGTTGTTCCGTCGCGGCATGAAGAAGCAGCTTCCAACGTCATCATAGAAGCCATGGCTAGCAGCGTCCCGGTGATCGCCACGCAAACCGGCGGCTCTCCCGAGCTCCTGCGGGATGGCGCGACTGGTTATTTAGTGGAAAAAGAAGATCCGGAGCAAATTGCAGAGAAGATCTTGCTCCTGGAGCGCAATCGCCCTTTGCTCGAGGAGATGGCATCTGCGGCGCGCCAGCACGCATATGACTGCTTCGATGTAAAAAACAATGCGCCGCGATTTGAGCAAACGACGCTCGCGACCCTCACTTTACCCGTCCAATCATGAACTATCCTTTCGCGAAAGCCGGTTTCGTTGCCGGCGTTATCGCGGGTGTGGCGGGCGGGCTGCTGCTAGGCACGCCCCTCGCCGGGTTTGCCTTCTTCGTCCTCTTTGTCGCTACCGGTCTCGTTTGGCGCCGGGACGAGCCGCCCGTTCTGCCATTCGCTCTGGCTTTCCAATGGCTCTTTATCGTTATCGGCTACCTCTATATCCAGGCGGGAGGTCAGATCTTCGATCTCCTCCTCGGCAATGTTGACCTCGCCATCTTCCTTGCACTGGCCGGGCTGCTTTGTGTGGCAGTTGGCCTGAGATTTGGAATCGGTCTGCTGGGGCGTCGGCTTACACGGCATCTGGGCCTGGCCCAAAGTACGATTCCCAGCTTCGATCTCAGGGCTCTCTTCTGGGTTACCGTCATTACCTACTCGGTGAGCTGGGTCATCGAGATTTCGCCGATGGAGATCTTCTTCAACGCCGCGCAGATTCTCTACGGTGTCGTCAGTTTTCGCGAAGTCCTTTTTTGTCTGCTCTGGCTGACCATTCTGCGCCAGCGCGAGGGCTATCGTTACGGCCTGATCGCGTTTGTCGTTGCCGTGATCCCGCGTTTCATCTCGAAGCAATCGACCTTTAAGGAACTGATCTTCATGGTCCTGATCGTTGTTTTGACGGAGTTCCGACCCTGGGTGAAGAGCGATATCCAGCGGATATTTCACCGGCGGTTGGGTGCCGCGCTTCTCGTTCTTTCCATGCTGCTTCTTCTCGCGGGTGGACTCTGGGAAGGCGGAATCAAGCCGATCTGGCGAAACCTCGAAATCGAGGGATCGCCCACGGAGAAGCTGGAGACGTTTGGCCGCGTCGCGGAATTTGCGGTGACCGAAATGGAGAGCGAGGGCTGGGCGCAGGCGCTTGTCAGCCGCGTATCGAGCATCACGCAATTCGGCCTCGTCCTCGATCGCGTGCCATCGATTGTCCCGCACGAGAACGGCAAACTTACTTTGCGCGCGATCAACCACATTCTTCTTCCGCGGTTCTTATTTCCCGGTAAAGAAAATCTCGGGACGGATTCATGGTTGGCGGAAGAATACGCGGGAATGCAGATCGGAGAAGATACTTCCGTTGGAATTGGATATATGGCGGAGTTCTATGTGGACTGGGGCGCACTGGGAATGATGCCCTGTCTCCTCGGGCTCGGGCTTTTCCTCGGATTGGTCTATGCCATCATCTATCTGACCTGTCCGAATTACGCGATCGCCCGGGCGCTGACAGTGGTGCCATTCGTATCCAACTTCACAACCTTTGAAGCAACGCTGCCGAAATTACTGGGTGGGTTGATCATGAATACCGCGATTCTTCTCATTATGGTTCGCTTTATCCCGGGACTTTTACGGGTCCGCGACTCTCGGCAACGGACTGTTCGCCACGTGCTCGCCGGAGTTCGTTGAGCAATGCTTTCAAAGCTGCAGTCTGTTTTAAATCGAGCGCGAGCGGAAGGTTCCTGGAGTGGCGCGGCGAAGAGAGCGTGGCACAACCCCGAAAAGGTCTGGGCTTATCTGCGTCGCACCGGTTCCCGCGCATGGGTCGACGCGCTTTTCGCAAACGCGGCCGAGTATGAGGGTTTTGTTGGGGAGCTGGAGGCGTCGAAACTCCTCATGCAATTACAAGCCCGGCTGAGAGACAGATTTTCGACGGTGGAGGGTATGACAACTCGCGGAAATCGATATATGCCCGGAGCCATGCTCACCCCTCAAGCGGCGACGCTTTATGCGCTGATTCGCGCGCGCCGACCTGCAAAAATTGTCGAAACGGGCGTTTGTAACGGGTTCTCTTCCGCTGTCATCCTCTCTGCTCTGGCTCGCAATGGCGCGGGATATCTCTATTCAATCGATTTTCCGGAATTCGCCACCGCCGCTGTCTCGGATCAGGGCTTTTGGGAAGGCAAAGGAGGCGCCGTTGTTCCAGAAAACGAGCGGAGCGGCTGGCTTGTTCCGTCAGATCTGCGCGATCGCTGGCTTCTTCGCTTAGGCAGGTCGAAGGAAGAGCTGCCGCCATTACTTGACGAACTTTGCGAGATTGATCTTTTCGTCCACGACAGTGAACATTCCTACGAAAACCAACTGTTTGAGTTTCGATCCGCCTTCGCACATCTCGGCGCCGAAGGCGTTCTGTTCGCTTCGGATATTAACTGGTCCAGCGCTTTCGAAGATTTCGCGAAGCAGGTCGCCAGCGCCTCTCGCTTCTACTATGTGGATTACAGCCTCGGCGTTCTTCTGCGTAATTGACTTTGCAGATCGTCTTCGTCATGACCGGCGCCTGCGTTATCCCGGGCGGGATAGCCGCCCACAACCAACAGATTCTTCGCGTCCTGGACCGCTTCGTACGGGAGCGTGAAGTTCATCTCACGGTCCTAAGCTTCCTGGAGAAAACATCGGATCGTCCTGGCTGGCTGGCCGACCAGGCAGGGTTTCGCGGATTCCAAGGCAGCAAGCTAGGCCTGGCGTTCGCGCTCATCGCACGATCGCTGGCTCGCCCACTTTTCATATTCGATCACGTGACGCTCGCCCTACCGTTACTTCCGTTGATCGCGTCGCGCTTCGTCAAAGCCGTGATCTTCGCCCATGGTTCGGAATCGTGGCGCCGCATCCGAAGGACGAGCAAATGGCTTTTCGCTTCCGCCAGGCTCGTGATTGCGAACTCACAGTTTACTCTCAAGGAAATGCGCAAGCGAATCGCGCGCCTGGAGGCCGTCGCCTGCCCGCTGGGCCTTGCTCCCCAATTCACTTTGAACTCCACTGTGCCGTCACCGCCGCTCAACGCGCTCTCGCTCGCCAACGCCGAGGGGGAGACCAAGACGCTCGGCGCGCGGGTTTGCCTGCTGGTGGGTCGCTTGCATCCTGACGAGTGCGAGAAAGGACACCGTGAACTGCTCGACGTCTGGCCGGAAATCCTGGCGGACTTTCGCGATGCCCAACTGGTCTTTGCCGGGCCAGGTGACGATCGCGAGAATCTCGCGCGCATCGCGCGCGAAACTGGAGTGGCGAAATCCGTCTTTCTTACGGGCGCGTTGCCGCACGAACAATTGCGTGAGCTGTATGAAACCTGCTACGCCTTTACGATGCCGAGTCGGCAGGAAGGATTCGGTCTGGTTTATCTTGAAGCGATGAACGCCGCCAAGCCATGCCTGGGATGTCGCGACGGCGGAGCGGAAGAAATCATCGTGCACGAAGAAACTGGCCTGCTCATTCGAAACCCGGTGGACGGCGCTGAACTCCTTTCCGCGCTCCAGCGTCTCCTCAGCGATCCTGAGATTGCGCGTGCGATGGGCCGTCGCGGCTTGGAGCGTTTGCGCTCCAAATTTACCGCTGCCGAGGTGCAACGCTGTCTTGACGAACAACTCTCGAGGGTCATTTGATGCTCTCGAGTATTCGTCGCTTGCGGGGCCGGCGCTTCGCCTCCTCGGTCGAGGAACAGCGCAGGTTTTATTCGGTTAACCGGACCGCACAGGAGATGCGGGACTGGCAATTGCGGACGCTTAATGAGCTGTGGCCGGCTACGAGCGCACGCGTGCCTTTCTACGCTGCATTGGTGCGCGAGGGGAGGGCGCCGAAACAATTTCAGTCGTGGGATCAGTTTCGCGCCACGATGCCGCTTTTAGACCGCGCGCTCGTGCAGGAACGCAGCGATGACCTGAGCGATTCGAGTCGCACGCCGGATTTCGTTCGGACGACTGGTGGTTCAACGGCGCAGCCGGTGCAACTGCCATCGTGGAATTCCGAGCTTGAGTATGGGAACAGCGACTCGTGGTGGGCACGCAGCTGGTTCGGTATTTTTCCAGCCGACGGATTGTTCCTGCTCTGGGGTCACAGTCACCAGCTGGGCAAAGGCGCGCGCGGCCGAGTGAATGCATTGTGCCGCGAGTGGAAGGACTGGTTGCTCGGTTATCTGCGCTGGTCCGCTTACGACTTGAGCATGGACGCATTGCGGCGCGGCGCAGAAGTGCTGATCCGGTTCCGGCCCGATTACATCATCGGATATTCCGTCGCGCTCGATCGGCTGGCGCGTGTCAATGCGGATAGAGCGGCGGAGTTCCGGGCCCTTGGTGTAAAAGCAATTATCGCGACCGCGGAAGCTTTTCCGCGAAGTGATAGCGCAGATTTCATCGCCGCCCTTTTCCGCTGTCCAGTGGCGATGGAGTATGGCTCCGTCGAATGCGGGCCGGTCGCGCATCAGCGTCCGAGCGGCGAATACGAAATCTTCTGGCGACACTGGTTCGTCGAAGGGATTGCTTCGCGCGAGGTGGCGGGCGCGTTCGAAGTCGTGCTCACCAGTCTGTATCCACGCTGTTTCCCACTCGTGCGCTATCAAATGGGGGACTTGATCTCAGCCGACCCCAATGCGCTCCTTTTTGAACAGAAGTTTGAGCGCGTGATCGGCCGTTGCAATGATAGTCTGGTTCTGCCCGATGGCGGAATCATCCACTCGGAGGCATTCACTCATGCGGTCAAGGAATGCGCTTTTGTCTTGAGCTTTCAGGTAGTGCAAAGCCGCAACGGGAACATCGAATTCAACTACATTCCTGCGCCACGCAACCAACCGGATGAAAGCGAAATTCGTCGGCGCCTCCGTGTGATTCATCCAACTTTGGAGCATATTGCACTGCGGCAGGTGAACGCGATTCCGCAAACGATCGCCGGGAAGACGCGAAGCATTGTTAAGGAAGCCGCTAATGCCTGATGAACTGATCATCAACGGCGAGCGCATCGACGCGGCACGTTATCGCCAATTCCATCGCAGGCGAATTGCCTACACGATTGCAGCGTTACAGAAACTAGGCACAAAGACCTTGATCGAACTTGGCGGCCATCCGTGGGTCATGACCTCCGCGTTGATTGACGAGGGCGGCCTTGCAATTGGGGCGACCGTCTCGGCGGAAGAGGTCACCAACTGGCCGGATGATATCGGCGTGGCGCGCCGAGATTACCACATTACCACGACGGCGGGTCGTGAAGCGACGTTTCCAAACTATTCGGCGAACATCGAGCGCACTCTTTTCGATATAGATGAGAGCGCCGATACCGTGATCGCGTGCGAAATCATCGAGCATCTGCTTCGTTCGCCGCACATGATGCTGCTGAACATCAATCGGTGGTTACCGGTCGGCGGCAAACTGCTGGTAACGACTCCGAATGGCGCGCAGTTCAGCAATCCATTGCGACGCAAAAGCGCGCGACCGGCATACCGGTGCAATGTTTATGCACGGCACAATGGTGCGTTGATGCTCGATCAGTTGGTCGACCTCGCGGAGTTGTGCGGGTTTGTGGTGCGCGACTGCGGGTTTTGGGATGTCTACGAACGGGCTGGTCTCTCGCAGCTTTACTCCGCGGCTGGCAATATTCCGCTGCGTTACTGCCAGGAAAAATTTCAGCGCACGATTTTTATTTCAGCAGAGAAGCACGAAGACGTGACCGAATTGCCGCGTCTGCCCAAGTGCTACGCCTCGAGTCCGAATTGGGAACACATCAGACAAACGAGCATCCCAACGCCTGCCAGCGCGTCCCTGGAGGAGGATTGAAAGTCATCCTGACCGTCGCCGGCCTGTCGCCGGAATTTGGCGGACCGTCACGCAGCGTGCCAGCGCTGGCCGAAGCGTTGGCTCGCCAGAATGCAGAAGTCGAACTGATCGCGTGCGAATCACAAGCGGGCCACAGTGCGCCAGTGCTCCCGAATGGAAACCTGGTGCGTACGCGCTTACTTCCCGTTCGTTCCCGGCAGGGACGCTGGCAAACGGGTCGGAACGATTTCTTTCGCGTCTTGTGCGAATCAGCGGGCGATGCCGAGACTGTGATTCATGACAACGGACTGTGGCTCCCGACGAATCACGCAGCTGCGCGCGCGGCGGAAGTTCTCAAGCGTCCGCTCATTATCAGTCCGAGAGGCATGTTGAGCGGCTGGTCTCTGCACCATCGCGCGTGGAAAAAGCAGCTCGCATGGACGCTTTTTCAACGACGGGACCTGGAGCGCGCGGCGGCGCTGCATGCAACTTCAAAGCAAGAGGCGGAAGAGTTCCGAGCCGCGGGATTGCAACAGCCAATCGCTATCGTTCCGAACGGCGTGGAAGTGCCAACGGAAGTCGCCGATCCGCTGGCCCGAGATGCACAGCGGGTTCGCACCGTCTTGTTCTTTTCGCGAATTCATCCAAAAAAGGGTTTACTCGATCTCGTCGATGCCTGGGCGCAAGTCCGCCCGTCAAACTGGCGTGTGATCGTGGCAGGGAACGACGAGGGCGGCCACCAAGGCGAAGTCGAAGCCGCTGTCCGACGCAGCAACCTGGCTGCCATTTTCTCCTTCAAAGGTGTGGTCCGCGATGAAGCGAAATGGAACCTTTATCGCGAAGCCGATCTGGTTGCTTTGCCCAGTCATTCGGAAAATTTCGGAATCGTCGTGGCGGAGGCCCTCGCCAGCGCCGTGCCGGTGATCACGACACGCGGAACCCCATGGCGGGAGCTGATCGAGCATCGCTGTGGTTGGTGGGAGGAGATTGGGGCGGCGCCGCTCGCGGAGGCTTTGCGCGCGGCGACGAGTTTAAGCGACGAAGAACGGCGGGGGATGGGGCAACGGGGGCGCGCATTGATCGAACAGAAATACTCATGGCGCAGCGCAGCCTCTGAAATGCAACGTGTTTATCTCTGGCTGCTGGGTAACGGAACCCGGCCGCCGTGCGTGCGGGGCAAACTGAATGAATGACATCACCGCGCTCATTCTGACTTTCAACGAAGCGCCCAACATCGAGCGGACGCTCCACGCGTTGCAATGGGTCGACCGTGTCCTCATCGTGGACAGCTTCAGCAACGACGAGACGGGGACAATTGCGCGCGCGACGCGACCTGATGTCCGCATTGAACAAAATCCGTTCCAGTCGTTCGCGGAGCAATGCAACTTCGGACTTACGCGAATCGAAACGCCGTGGGTGCTATCAATTGACGCGGATTATGTGCTAACCCCCGAACTGATTGCCGAGCTGCGAGAGTTAGAGCCGCCGAAGGAGATCGGGGGCTATTCTGCTGCCTTCAATTATTGTGTGTTTGGGCGTCGACTCCGTTATACCGTGTATCCGCCGCGCGCAGTCCTTTATCGGCGAGAACTGGCGCGATATCGCGATGAAGGGCACGGGCATCGCGTTACGATTAAGGGGGCCGTGCGGACGTTGGCTGGCAAGATCGACCACGATGATCGCAAGCCGCTCAGTCGGTGGATTCGATCGCAGGACCGCTATGCAATCGTCGAAGCGCGACATCTGCTTAGCTCGGCGCGGAGTGCCTTGAACCCGCAGGACCGGCTGCGAAAGCGTATCTATTTCGCGCCGGTCGGAATGTTTCTATATCTGCTACTGGGGCGAGGGCTGATTTTCAACGGTTGGCCGGGATGGTATTACGTCTGTCAGCGGACAATTGCGGAGATGCTGCTTTCGCTGCGACTGCTAACGGAACGGGAGAAGCTGGAAGAAAAGGACAAAGTAGACAGTAGAAAGTAGAAAAAGGAAAAGAGTCAGAAGGCAGAGTTCAGAGGTCAGAAGGCAGAAGGCAGAGTTCAGAATCACGCTAGTTTTCTGGTTTCCAGATTAGGGAAGGTTGCGATTGAGCTCGCACGTATTGATGCTAATATGTTTTTATGCGAACAACACTTGACCTGCCAGATGAACTGTTCCGCCAAATAAAAGCGAAAGCAGCGTTGGAGGGAGCAAAACTGAAGGATTTGCTAACGCGGTATGTGGAGAGCGGACTGCGACAGCCCGTCCGCGAGTTACCACGCCACCGGAGCAAGCTGCCGGTGATCA
>JBDTYN010000110.1:0-7168 GCA_040005675.1 Chthoniobacterales bacterium | reverse complement strand
CGTGATGGGAACCAGATGGCCCACGAGCTGAGTGAGGCGGTTCGACTGGAGCCCCGGAATATGCAATACGCGCTCCGCCTCGCGACCGTGCAACTCGGCGCGAGCGATTCCGTAATTCGAGAGGGTGCGCTTCGAACTCTGCGCGGTTTGCGCGGTGAGGCGCCGGTTCGGCGCGAGGCGACGCGACGCCTGATCGAGGATGGACTGCGGGACAAACAAACAGCGGGCGCACTGACGCTCGCGCGCGAGCTTGACGATTTACCGGAACGGGAGTTCGCCGATCGGCTCCTTCTGCTGGCGACAATGCAAGCAGCAAACGATTCAGGGTTCGTTCCGCTCTTGCAGGGAGTCGAGCGCGCGGCGGAAGAGAGCGCTGAGCAGGTTGCGATGCTGATAAATTGGATGAACGCAAACCAGATGCCAAGCGAGGCAATTGCGTGGAGCGGCGGGCCTCCGGCGACCTCGCTGGGAAATGTTCTTGTCGCGATCGCGCTCTCAGACTCCTACATCGCGACGAAGAATTGGAGCGGGATGCTGCGGTTTGTAAAAACGGGCAACTGGGGCCACATCGACTTTTTGCGTAGCGCCCTGGCCGCGCGGGCCGAACGAGAGCTTGGCCACGAAGCCGACTCTCAGACGCAGTGGCGAGAGGCTTTGAAGAAGGTCAACGCAGACCCGAAACAGGCACTTCGTCTCGCGGAGATCGCCGAGAAATGGGCGTGGGAATCGGAACGGATTGAGTTGCTCTGGCTGGCAGCAAAGGACCCGGAAAACGGGGATCAAGCGCTGGAAACTCTCTACCGAGAATTCGCGAAACAAGGCGATACCCAGGGACTATATCGCGTCCTTTTGCACCGCGAAGAACTGCATCCGCAGGACCGCGATATCCAGAACAACGTCGCACAACTCTCGCTGCTCGTGAATCTGAACGTCGATCGCGCGCGCAGGCTGGCGCACGATCTGTACGAGAAAGAGCCAAAAAACGCCGCCTACGCCTCGACCCAGGCTTTCGCACTTTATACTTCCGGCGACGCGAGACAGGCCCTCAAGGTGATGAAGGCGTTGCGGGACGAGCAACTGCGCGAGCCGCAGATTGCCGCATATTTCGGAATTTTCCTCGCGGCCAATGGCGAAATTGCGCGCGCCGCAGAGTTTCTGGACTTGGGCGAGGCGGCCAGGCTGCTCCCGGAGGAGAAGGCACTGGTAGCAAAAGCTCGCTCGGCTCTGGCCGCCCGCTGAGCGCGCTGCGTGCCGTATGGGGATCGGCTTTATCTGAGAAGGCACCTACACCCATCGCGCATGTGAATTCCGAATGATCATGGTAAGTTCACTGCGCCTGCCGACGGCTGTCGGCCGAGGCAAGTTCCCATGAAAGCTGGAAATCCCTTCCACATACTCGCTCTGGCTTTGTCGTCTGCGTCATCATTGTTGGCGCAACCTTCGCCGGGACAAGTGTCCGCCGCCAAGGCAAAGGTCAGTCAGTCGAATCCGCCGCCAATCGTTGCTCGACTGAAGAGTGATTCGATCACCACTCCGACGAAGAAAATTTTGCCTGGGAATCAGAAGGCCGCCGATCGGTTCCCGTGGAAACGGGAAATTGTGACGACCATTTTTTGGATCGGCGAAAACGCGGGTGGCAACAACCCGGTGCCGAACCACGCGAGTTGCTGGGACAAAAACTGGGGCAGAAACTACGGCGGTTTTGATGATCCGAATCCCGAACATCGCCGTGGTCTTGTCCCCTCGAAATTCGTGCCCCGACAGAATCCCTTTTATTGCGCGCTTCCATACAACGACAAAGCCTCCACCGGTCATCGGCCTGAAGCGCCGCAAGTTGTCCCGTGGTTCAGGGAGGCGTACCAGGGACCCGCGGTTTCGACCTGCAAGGATCGTTGGGTCTGCATTCGAAAGGGGAACAAGATCGGGTATGCGCAGTGGGAAGACGCCGGCCCATTTCGCACGGACCACTGGCAATACGTTTTCGGAGCCGAACGGCCAAAGCCAAATCTCAACAAAGGCGCCGGACTCGATGTCTCGCCTGCCGTGCGAGATTACCTTGGACTGTCGGAACCCGACCTGACCGACTGGAAGTTTGTCGACTTCTCGGAAGTGCCTCCCGGACCGTGGTCGACGATCGGCGATAACAACACCTTCGTGATTAACGAGCGAAAGAATCGGCTCGCGCTGGCGCCGTCAGATCGGGACGCAGCCGTCCCACAGTAGTCGCTCTGCTAGCTACGCGGTGCGGTCAGGCCGGAACTCCACCATTCTCGACCGGTTGCGCCGTGCCGATGACCAACTCGACTTTTTTCACCAATTCCCGAAAGTCATACGGTTTTTGGATCGTGTCGATCACACCAGCTTTCAAGAGCTCCGAACGGGTGCTCGGCTCCAGATAGCCGCTGGCGATAATCGTGCGGATGCCTGGCGTGTTCTCCTTTATCTTCAGGAAGACATCGCGTCCGCCTAACCGCGGCAGACCGAGATCACATACGACCAAGCCGATTTCATCGCGGTGCCGCGAGAATATTTCGAGCGCTTCCAAACCGTCCTTTGCGGCAAGAACGCGATAGCCTTCTCCCGAGAGAATCGCAATCTCCAGTTCCCGTAACATTTCTTCGTCTTCCACGATCAGGATTGTCTGAGCGTGATTCCGCGGCGGCAGCGGATCGGGCGTCTGCGCGGCGGCGATGGCGTGCACGATGGGCAGATAAATGTTGAAGGTTGTTCCGCGCGCCAATTCGCTTTCCAAGCGCACGAACCCGCGATGATTATTCACGACGCCATAGACCACGGACAGGCCCAGGCCAGTGCCCTTCCCACGCTCTTTCGTGGTAAAAAACGGCTCGAAGATGTGCGATTTGACCTCCGGTGTCATCCCGGAGCCGGTGTCAGTCACGCGCACACATGCATACTTTTCTGCGTCGGCGCCAGTAAAGTATTCGGCGAGCTGCGCGGCCGGAACAACTGACGTCTCCAGTGTGATGGTGCCGCCGTCGGGCATCGCGTCGCGCGCGTTTACACACAGGTTCAGCAGCACTTGGTGGATCTGACCGATGTCGGCTGTGATCACCGGCAGGTCGGGGTGCAAGAGAAGTTGAAAGTCGATCATCTTCGGAAAGGTCGCCTGCAGCATCCGCTCCAGTTCGCGCAGAGCTTCGTTCAAATCGAGAGCCGCAAAGCGCGCTTCAGTCTGCCGTGCCGAAGTCAGCAGTTGCTGCACGAGCGCGGCTCCGCGCTCAACCGCTTCCTCGATCACGCGTATGGCTGTCGGAATCTGCTCGGGATCGGTTCGCCAATTTTCCAAACGCATGGTGTAACCGAGAATGATCGCGAGGATGTTATTGAAGTCATGTGCGATCCCGCCGGCGAGCGTGCCCAGCCCTTCCATTTTTTGAGCTTGAATCAACTGCTGCTCGAGCCGCTTCCGTTTCGTATCGTTGAAAAGATAGCCCTGCAGCTCCGCAAGCTTGTGTTGCCCGTCGAACCTGCCAGCCAGATGCGCCAAAACGTAAACTGGCTCACCATTCAGCTGACGCATTTCCAGCTCCTGGAGATCCACTACTTCATTGCGCCGCACCAGCTCGAGCAGTTCTGCCGCGTCTTTTCGACTGCGGAGGAGGGCCGTAAAATTCGCATTCTGCGCCTGTTCCACCGAATCGAATCCGAAGATTCGCGCGAAGGCGGAGTTGCAACGGACGATCGCGCCGTCCGGTGTCATGGTCAGGTGACCGGTCAATTCGTCACTTAAGGCGGGCGTCGGCGATTCCATGGTGCTCGATTGCCGCTGCGCCAGCTTCGATGCCGTCGACCACAATATGTCGGTCGCAATTCGCATCTCAGGGTCGATCCGAAACAGCGGTAGGCGCTGGGGAAGCATGCGCCGTTCCCTGAGCCCGCAGTTCCTCGACCCGGCCCGAGGAAAAGAAAAAGTAAAAGGCCAGCAACGCCGCAAGCACGACGACGAACAGAAAAAAGATGCTCGCCATTAGAAATCGCTTCCGTTGCCCGGCGGCACGTTGCCAGGAAGCGCGTTTGCGCATGAGTTCAAGTTCCAGAAGCGACCCGGCCTCCGCTGGATCGATTCCTTCCATTTCTCGCTTGCTGTTCTCCGCGTCCATCGCGGAAAGATTAGCCATTCAAAGGAAAGACCAAATGGATTCTGCAGGTATCGCGACGGAGAAGCGGGCTCTGCTCGCACACGTCCTGCCAATGGGGCTGTTTCTCGCGTTGCTTGCGCTGGTCAGTGGATTGAAGCAACTCGGCGGCAGCTTCTGGCTCTCGGCTCCGGAGTACTGGGTCTTCCCGTTGCAGACGATAGGGTGTGCTGCATTGCTGATATGGTTTCGACAGAACTACGAGTTTCGCCGACTCGCACGTCCCGCTTTCACCTTGGGAATTGGCTTGGGAGTGTATCTCCTTTGGATTGCGCCCCAGGCTTTTCTCCACTTCGCCCCGCGCACAGCCGGCTTCGATCCGAACACGTTCGGCGCGCAACCAGTGGCCTATGCCGCGACCGTAGCGTTTCGGTTTCTTCGGCTCGTGATCGTCGTGCCGATTGTCGAGGAGATATTCTGGCGCGGCTTTCTCCTTCGCTATTTCATCGACGAACGGTTTACCCGCGTCGCCTTCGGAACCTTTTCCTGGCTCTCTTTCGCAGTCGTGACAGTGGGGTTCACCCTGGCGCATTCTCTCGAGGATTGGCCCGCGGCCGTCGCCACCGGCATGCTTTACAATTTGGTGGCCTATCGTACGAAAAGCCTTACGTCCTGCATCGTGGCGCACGCTTTGACAAATCTCCTCCTCGGCTTCTGGATCATGCGGACGGGCGAGTGGGGATTTTGGTAACTATTGGAGAGTATGGCATATTTGGTGCTCTATAATTTCCCGTGCATAATTCCTTCTTTCAAAAGGTCATTATCTGCATGATCGCGGGCTTTTTCGCCGCCTGTCTCATTCAGTGGGGCAAAGTGTTCGTGACCGGGGCCGACGACTCGTTGAATAAAGGTTACAAGCACACGACGGCTGACACCTTCGTGAAACCATAACCACTTCGGAAAAGCGATTGCCCCTGCCTCCCGCCCGCTTAACCTGCGTGCCGGGAGATGAAGATCGGCTTTGCGCAAATTAATCCGACCGTCGGCGATCTCTCCGGGAACTTCGACAGCATCGTCGCCGCCTACCGCCGTCTTTCAGCGGCTGGCGCGAATATCGTGCTCACGCCGGAACTCTCGATTACCGGTTACCCACCGCAGGACCTTGTCTTCAAGTCGCGCTTCGTTCCGCAGAATCTTGAAATCGTGGAACGTCTTCATCGAGAAATTGAGCAGGCCGCGCTGCTTGTTGGCTTTGTCGATCGCAATGAGGGACGCGGCAAACCTTTCCATAATGCCGCCGCCCTTCTCGAGCGTGGCCGACCGTTGCAAAAAACCCACAAATCGCTTCTCCCTACCTATGACGTTTTCGATGAGGACCGCTACTTCGAACCAGGTCGCGCCGTCGCTCCGCTTGTTTGCAGCGGGCGAAAAATCGGTGTCACGATTTGCGAGGACATCTGGACGGAACATTATCTGCCGCGGCCGCTTTATGATGTGGAACCCGTCCGCTCGTTAGTCGAGCAGGGAGCGGAACTTATTGTCAACCTGAGTGCGTCGCCCTTTAGTCTCCGAAAGCCTGCGATTCGGCGCGAGATGGTGGGGGCTTTGGCCCGTGCTCACAGCCGTACGATCTGTTATTGCAATGCCGTTGGCGGAAACGATCAGCTGGTCTTCGATGGCAATTCCATCGCCATCAATGCGGCGGGCGAATTGATCGCGCAGTTACCTTCTTTCGCGCCAGCCGAACAGATCGTCGACACCGGAACGGCCGAAGCAATCGCGCCACGTGCGGCAGACGAACCCGCCGATCTTTATGGCGCGCTCTCGCTCGGGGTTTGTGATTACCTCCGGAAATGCAATTTTAAATCCGCTGTCCTCGGTCTCAGCGGTGGTATCGATTCTGCCGTGGTCGCCGCGATTGCGGTTGAGGCGCTGGGCGCGGAAAACGTCCTCGGTGTCTCCATGCCGAGCCCGTACTCTTCACGTGGAAGCATCGATGATGCGCTCGCGCTGGCGCGCAACCTCCGAATCAAGTGTCTCCAGATTCCGATCGCGAACGCCTTCGCTGCCTTCAAAGAGCAGTTTCGAGAAACGTTTGCGGGTCTGGCCGAGGACACAACTGAGGAGAACATGCAGTCGCGGCTGCGCGGCATGATTTTGATGGCGCTATCGAACAAGTTCGGCCATCTCCTTTTGACAACCGGGAACAAGAGTGAGCTGGCAGTTGGTTACTGCACGATTTACGGCGATATGGCCGGCGGCCTCGCGGTGATCAGCGACGTGCCGAAAACGCTGGTTTATCGCCTGGCGCGCTGGATCAATCGCGACCGGGAAATCATCCCTGCGTCCACGATTGACAAACCGCCGAGCGCCGAATTGAAGCCGGGGCAAATCGATCAGGACACCCTCCCACCGTACGAGGTGCTCGACGAAATTCTGCGATTATATGTCGAGGAGAATCTGAGCGCGCGCGACATCGTCGGCCGCGGTTTCGAGGAAAAAACCGTCCGATGGGTGCAGCGCCGGGTGGATTTAAACGAATATAAGCGCGAACAAGCCGCGCCCGGAATCAAGGTTACCAGCCGCGCGTTCGGCGTCGGTCGGCGCATGCCGATCGCTCAGAACTACGCCGGCTGATTCGATGCGCGACTGGGACCTCGGGCGTTCATCAGGAATTTCGCCACGAATCCCCGCAGCATAACAAGGCGGAAGAGTTTCCCTTCCCCGCTACCAAGTTTCGATGGTGCACCGCGTTGGAATCGAACCAACAACCCAGTGATTAAGAGTCACTTGCTCTGCCAATTGAGCTAGCGGTGCGGAATCCATCGGCCACCCTCTGCCTTTGCCGCGGACCTTTCGCATTTAGACGAAAGCGCGAGGTGACTGACGGCGGGGAATTTTCATCCGGAACCGGCGCTCTGCAATCCTAAACTCCGCGTGACGACACATTTTCTCCGCGCATTTCGGCAGCACGTCCTCCGCGACGTCGCACGACATCCACTGCTCGCCACACTCAATATTCTAAGCATTGCTCTGGGCGTCGCGGTTTATCTCGCGATTCAAGTGGCAAA
>JBDTYN010000109.1:0-11849 GCA_040005675.1 Chthoniobacterales bacterium | reverse complement strand
GCTTCTGCCGGCGGAGGAGTACGCGAAAAAGTGGCAGGCCTGGGGGCTTCCTGCGCCCGAGCAGGTCAAATGAAGGTATGAAAAACTCCCGCGAAGTTCACCGCGCCATTTGCTTCCCGCATTCGTGTGTCCTAACCTTGCCTCCGTTACTGGAATGAAAAAGCGAGCTAACCCCGACTCGGAAGCGAACATCCGCCGTATCGACACAAAGCCGCGGGCGAGTAAGCAGACGCACGGCTTCCAGGTGCATTTTCTCCGTGGGATAGAGACGGTGACGCGCATGTTTAGTGACGCCATCTACGGCGGCAAGGAATCCGCGCGGCGTGCTGCGCGGAAGTTCAAACGTTCGGTGATGAATGACCTGCCGGAGCGCGCCTCGCGCGGCTTCGGAACGGGTGCTCAAAGTAAAAAAGCGGCCGGTAAATCGAGGGTCACCAGCGGCGATACGGCGAAAAAATCGAAAACCAGGACGAGGTAACTGCGCGCAGATGGCCGTGTGATTCCCTGGTTTTATAGCCCACCCTTACGGCCGAAGGTCCCCCAGCATTCCAGAAAACCGGGCGCGAAATCGTCCGGTCTCGCGACGATCCATTTCGTCACGATTTCCGTGGGGAAAAATCGGCCAAACTCAATTTCGCTCCGGGCGACGCGGAAGGGCCCTTCGTGTTCGCCATGATACAGCCTGATAAACTCCTGCCCCGTCTGTTCTGACGGCGGCAGCATTGCCACCTCTTCCAGCGCCAGACTAATCCCGAGTTCTTCCTCGAGTTCCCTTCTGGCGGCTTCATCGTAGGTCTCCCTGCCTTCCAAGTGCCCGGCCGCGCTAGAATCCCAGGCCCCGGGATACCGGTCTTTATAACGGGACCGTTTTTGCAGAAACAGCTCGCCGCGGGCGTTGAAAACGTAGATGTGAACCGCTCGATGTCGCAAGTTATTCCCATGCACTTCGGCGCGCGGCGCGAGCCTGAGGAGCCGGTCGTTTTCATCGACCACCGGAAACAGCTCCAATCCCGGCTTTGGCGGGTCTTCGGGCACCGCAGAACCGACGAAATTCGTCAGGGCGATCCACTGCAGGAGGCTCAACTCCTCAGCGCGCGCTCGAAGATCGAAGCCGCCCGTTTCCGCGGCGTGCTGCCAATCAGCGATCTCGTCACGGAGTAGCTTTTGCAGCTGTTTTCGGCGTTGAGCAAAACCGAGGCGCACCAGTCGCTGGAACAATTCGGGGTCGTGGTCAGGCACCTCGCCGAGGCCGCGCGGAAGAAGTCTAACCACAGCCGAATCGACGTCGGGTTCAGGAATAAAAACCGTTGGCGGAATGGTTCGCAGATATTCGATCCGGTAGTATCGCTGCATGAGCAGGGTGAGTGCACCATAGGCACTCGAGCCTGGTGTCGCCGTAATTCGCTTCGCCATTTCTTTCTGTAACATTAACACAAACAATGAAATAGGACTTGGAATCGATGTGAAATTGATCAACAACTGGCTGGCAACGTAGTACGGCAGGTTGCCGATCAGTTTCACCCTGGGGAACGCGTAGAGTGTCCGAACGTCAAACTCCAGCGCGTCCTCGTGGCGGACTTCCAAATCCTCTTTTGCGAATCTTTCGCGCAAAAAACTTGCCAGGCGTGCGTCCTTCTCGATCGCGAGCACGCGCACGCCGGCGGCAAGGGCGAATACAGTTAGCGCCCCGAGGCCGGGCCCAATCTCCACCACAAGATCGCCGGCCGTAAGCTGCGTCTGATCCGTAATCCAGCGGGAGAGATTGCGGTCATGGAGGAAATTTTGCCCCAGGGTTTTTACGGGCGCGACCCGGATTTGGCGGAGCGTCGCTTCGATTTCTGAAAGCTTCATCCGCCGAGCGGGAGAGGGCCGCACAAGGCCAGGATTTCTCGCTTTGTATTCACAAATTCATGTGAACAAGCTTCAGACCGAAGGGGCGTCTTATTCACAAGTTATTCGACGCCCTGTTGCGCCCTCGTCGCTGCCCCCAAAGGCGCCAAAATCATGGACGGGCCACTCGGTCGGGCAGCGCTTTACGCGGCATTTTTTGGCGGAGCGGCTTCTTCCTGTTGGCCAGATAGGTGCGGCGCGCGTCTTTCAGCGAAACGCCTTCGATAAAATACACAATCGCCGCTTTGCCAATCGCGTAGGTGCCGGCTCCAGCGACCATACCGCAAACCACGTTGCCCCAGCCGGGGAAGAACTTTAGCACCGCGCGGGCACCTTCCCTGAGCAGCATGCCAGCTCCGACATTCGCTCCCAAGGCGGCGAGAAATTCAGTCGCCGCTCGCAGACTACGCTCCCGGCCACTCACGTACATCACGCCGGAAACCATCACGAGCTGCAGAGTGGTTAGGATCGGTAAATCCGCGAGCGGAATGGGCTGTGCACCGATCGCGGTGCAGATTGCGCTGGTGGATTTCACCACAACTTGCGCGATTCGTGCCTGTGCTGCGCGATCGCGGGAGATGCGGATCATCTCAACCCGCGCCTGGTTTGGCAATTCCGTCGCGAGCAGCGACATCAGGCGCTGTGACTCAGGGGACATATTCGCCTGCTCAGCGCCGATTACGATTTCGACAACCTGCAGAAGGCGATCTGCCAGTCCCGGTTGCTCCCGGATGGCAGCTTCCAGTTTTGACGACCCAGCCGCGCGCGCTGAGCTAACGGGTTCGCAATTTATCCCCGGCGAATCGACCCGGGCGGCGGATTTCAGCAGCACGACGCCAATTATCCTCGGTGAGACGTTTGCTACTGCGTTGCGTTCGCACAAAGCCACCAACGCACTGAGATCTCGCGTTCGGGTCGCGATTTTGGCTCCGGTTTCCTCGAGGTGAAAGAACAGATCGCCCGGCTCGCGTTGCAGCTCCCCTTGCACAATCGATTGCGACTTCGCGTCCATGCCCCGCGCATCGAGCAGCATTATTTTTCCCAGCTCCGCGATTTCGACCTCCTGCCAGCGGTACACTTCTGTCAGAACATCGTGTAAACTCGGAGCGGCCGAGGCGAATAGCGCCGAAACAATTTCCTGGGCGGGAGATTTGTTCGACCCGGTAAGCAGGAAGCGCGGTGGACGCTGTTGCAGAAACAATTCCTTCAGTGGCGTGAGCTCGTGCAAAATCGGTTTCTGAATCGTGGCCGGCAATTTCGTCAGGAAGCCTTCCAGCCGTTGCACGATGTGGAGGAGAAGGGGCTGATTCATGCGCGCACTTGCTTCACCACTGCCGGTCTTTGCTCCGGATTGCAAGGTCGTCGCACAGTTCAGCGGGAAATCGTTTTCCTTGCCGCTCGACCGCCTTTATATCGGGGAGATGCGGTTGAATTTTGAAGTTCTCTCTCGAGCGGCAAATGAAGCACGGGGCCTGGCGATGGATGCGGTGCAGGCTTCGAAATCCGGACATCTCGGCCTCCCGCTCGGCTGCGCCGAGATGGGTGCCGTGCTTTACGGTCACGTGCTCAAGCACAATCCTGATAAGCCCCGCTGGATCGGACGTGATTACTTCATTCTCTCGGCCGGACACGGAAGCATGTTCCTCTATGCTTGGCTGAACCTGAGCGGGTACGAAGTCTCGCTCGATGACATCAAACAGTTTCGCCAGCTCCATAGCAAAACGCCGGGGCACCCGGAATTTTTCGAAACACCGGGCGTCGAATGCACCACGGGCCCGTTAGGCCAGGGTGTTGGAAATGCCGTCGGCGTAGCGATGGCGGCGAAGATGGCGGCCGCGCATTTCAATAAAGAAGGCTACAAGATTTTCGATCAGCACGTCTTTTGTCTGGCAGGCGATGGCTGTTTGCAGGAAGGCGTCTCGGCTGAAGCGAGCGCATTCGCCGCCCATTTTGGTCTCGATAACCTGATTCTTATTTACGATTCGAACTCGGTCACGCTCGACGCCATGGCCGCGGTGACGCAGAGCGAAGATACAGGAAAACGCTTTCAGGCCTACGGCTTCGATGTGCAAAAAATCGACGGTCAGGACACGACGGCGTTTCTGCGCGCGGTGAAGAAAGCGAAAGCACGCGACAACGGAAAACCGCAAATGATCATCGCGCACACTTTGATCGGGAAGGGTATTCCGGAGGTGGCCGGGACGGCAAAGGCTCACGGCGAAGCGGGCGCGAAATTTGTCGAGGAAGCGCGCAAAAATCTCGGCCTGCCCGACGAACATTATTTTGTGTCGCAGGAAACGCGCGATTACTTCGCGAAACACAAAAAGGATTTGTTGCGGCAGTACCGCCGCTGGGAAAAATCCTACAACGATTGGCGCGGCCAGCATCCGGAACTCGCGAAACAGCTCGACGACGCAATTGAAAGAAAGGTTCCGGATGATTTATCTGATAAAATTCCGCGCTTTCCGACCGATGCAAAGCTCGCGACCCGCAAAGCGGGAAGCGAAGCTTTGCAGTCGCTCGCGCAGGCAATGCCATTTCTGATCAGCGGCAGCGCTGACCTGCATGGTTCCACCCTGAACTACATCGAGGGCGGCGAGGATTTCACACGAGACAACTCGAAAGGTCGGAATATCCACTTCGGCATCCGCGAACACGGAATGTGCGCCATCATGAACGGCGTCGGTTATCACGGGATCTTTCGCGCTTCCGGCGCCACGTTCCTGGTCTTTGCTGATTATTGCCGCGCATCCATCCGGCTCGCGGCGCTTTCGAAATTGCCGAACATCTACATCTTCACGCACGACTCGATTGGCGTCGGCGAAGACGGCCCGACCCATGAGCCGATCGAAACCGTGAGTGGCCTGCGCGTCATCCCGCAGCTCGACGTCATACGGCCCGCGGATCCGGAGGAGACGGCGGGTGCCTTCATTGCGGCGGCGGAGCGAATCGATGGACCGACACTGCTCGCGCTCACGCGGCAGACGGTGCCGATGTTGAACGAAATCGATGTCAGCTTGCGTCGCCAGGGCGTCCTTCGCGGCGCGTACGTGGCACTACCGGAAACGGCGGCTCTTGATTTGATTCTTCTCTCCTGTGGGAGCGAACTGCAGCATGCGCTTGCCGCGGCGAAGCAGCTCGGCGCCGGCACCCGCGTTGTTTCAATGCCGTGCTTCGAACGTTTTGAACGTCAGTCCGCCGAATTCCGCGAAGAAGTGCTGCCGCAGTCGTGTCGCCGCCGCGTGGCGATCGAAGCCGGCGTGGTCGATCTTTGGTATCGTTACGTCGGCTTGGGCGGGAAGGTGATCGGTCTGCACAGATTTGGGCTGAGCGCTCCGGGCAACCTTGTCATGAAAGAGTTTGGGATCGATGCGCAGCACGTCATCGAAGCCGCGCGGGCGCTGTAGCCGTGCTCTACGACGGTCGGCACTCAGCGGTCACAGACCGCCACTACGGTCATCCCGAGCGCAGTCGAGGGATCCCGTCGCGTTATCGATGCAGGTGCGCCGCGGGTTTCCTCGACTGCGCTGCGCTCGGAATGACAATAGACGTTAGCGCGGCTCGCTCATGTTTCGCGCGCGATCCTCGAAGCGCGTGAACTCTTTCAAAAACGTCAACGGAATTTCGCCGACCGGGCCGTTGCGCTGCTTGGCGATAATGAGTTCCGCTTCGCCGGCTTTTTCGGCGCGAGCGTCTTCATCTTCTTCGTAAATTTCCGGCCGGATCAGCAAGCCGACAAGGTCGGCATCCTGCTCGATCGAGCCGGACTCGCGCAAGTCGCTCAAGCGTGGCTTTCCACCTGTGCGCGCCTCCGGCTGCCGGTTGAGCTGCGCGAGCACGATGATCGGAAGTTTCAGTTCCTTGGCCAGCCCTTTCAGGCCAGCTGAGATTTCGGAAATTTCCAGCTGGCGATTGTCCTGCGCTCGCCGCGTCGTCGACCGCAGTAACTGCAAATAATCCACCACGATTAGTTGAACGTCCTGCTGTGCTTTCAGACGCCGCGCCTTCGCGCGCAATTCCAGAATGCTGAGACCCGCAGTGTCGTCGATGAAAATTTTTGCTTCTGCCAGTTTCGACGCGGCCGCGGTTAAACTTGGGAAATCCCGCTCGGAGAGAAAGCCATCGCGCACCTTCTGCAAGTTCACGCGCGCGCGGGAGCAAAGCAGTCTCTGCACGAGCTGTTGACTGCTCATCTCGAGGCTGAAGACGGCAACGGCGAGCTTTTCATCGATCGCCACGTGCTCGGCGATGTTCATCGCGAGCGCGGTTTTGCCCATGCTCGGCCGGGCCGCGATCACGACCATCTCCGACCCATGCAACCCGCTCGTCATGCGATCGAGTTCTGTAAAGCCGGTGGAAATCCCAGTGATCCCACCGCGGCGTTCATAAAGCTTCTCGATGGATTCGATCGCCTCCATCACCTGGTCCTTCATCGTCAGCACCTGACCTTTGAAGCGGTCCTCCCCTACGGAGAAGATCTTTTGCTCCACCTCGTCGAGCAGATTGTCCACCTCGCCCTGCTCATCGAACGAGCGCCGAACGCTTTCGGTGCAGGCCGCGATAATCTGACGGAGAATGAATTTGTCCCGGACAATCTCGAGATAGTAAGTGATGTTCGCAGCTGTCGGCACGAAGGTGAAAAGGCTCGTGACCGCGCCCGCGCCACCCACCGCTTCGAGAATATTTCGATCACGCAGCGTTTGCGTGAACGTGATCAGGTCGATCCCGTGTCCGACATTCCAGAGCTCGACGAGGACAGTGTAAATGGTCTGGTGCGCCGGGACATAGAAATATTGTTCGTTAATCTTCTCGACGCACTCAGCAATAATTTCGCGCGGCGAGATAAGCATCGAGCCGATGACACCCTGCTCCGCTTCGATACTGTGCGGGAGCGCACGGTGAACATCCTGCGAGGAAGCTGTGGGCGAGTTGGGAAAACCTCTGCCGCCATTTTGGGCTGCTGAACCTCGGTCAGCGCCGTTTGTCGCTGTCTTGCGAGGTTTCTCAGGTCCGCCGTTTCCGGCTCCTTGAGAACTCGGCATCTATTTTGACTCGCGCTTTCGAGGAGGTCGGGCGTTGCCGGCAGCGTCGGAGTTTTCCTCGGCTTCCGGTTTCGGTTCAGTCGCTGATTTCACCTGAAACTTGAGAGTGGCAGTGACGTCGGAATGTAGCTTGATCGCGAGCTCGTGTTCGCCGGTCGATTTAATCGGATGTTCCAAAGCAAGACGATGGCGATCGACTTCGACTCCCAATTCGTTTTTCAACCGCGTTGCAATATCGTTCGCGGTCACGGAGCCGAATGCCTTGCCCGTTTCGCCGGTCTCGAGCGTGAACGTCAGCTTCGATTTCCCGATGCGTCGCGCGATCTCTTCCGCGTCGTTCAACTCGCGTGCTTCGCGCTCCGCGCGTTTTGCCTTCAGTTGGTCCTGCTGCCGCATACTCGCCGGCGTCACCTCGTAAGCCTTCCCGTGGGGAAGGAGAAAGTTGCGAGCGAAGCCGCGTCGCACAGTCACGATATCGGCTTCGGCGCCCAGGCCGGGAATGTTCTCGGTGAGGATGACTGAAGTCGAAGACATGCGCTTGAGTTGTGAATTTCCGCGAAAAGATTCGCTGACGGGGACGACTATATGAGCGTCGTTTGGACTGTCAATGCGCGGAGTTGTCGTCGTCACGTTACGCGAAGAATGGGAGTGTCTCTCGAACACCGTTTGTCATTTTGCGCACGACGCTCACGGCTGGTCCCCGGCAATGAGCTGCTGAAAGCGAGGGTCGCTTCGCAAAGGATCCCATGCTGGATCCAATTTTAAGAGATGCTTGGTCAGCGGCGCATTCCCATAGCGAATACTGTTGTACGGGAGCTCCAGGAGACGCTTTACTCTTCCGATCGCGCTATCGGCGTTGCCGATCGCAGCTTCCACCATCGCGAGATTTTCCTCGTACGCGGGTCCCATGACCGCATCCTTTTCACTGGGCCGGAGCGCCGCAGCCCGCATCGCCTCTGAAAGCGCTAACTCCGCGTTCCCCAGCAGAGCATAGAGTCGCGAAAGCGCCGCTGCTACGTTGGGATTGTCGGGATCATTTGTGCGCTCTGCCTCCAGTGTCCTTTGCGCCTGTTCGGCCGTGCCTCTCGCAGCGCTGGTATCGCCAGAGAACTGTTGCGCGTGAGCAAGCAGTTGTTCGTCGAAGCCGCGCTCGAAAATTTCCATCCCGGGATCTCCCAGGAGCCGCGCTTGCAGCAAACGAATCGCCTCGCCGTGGTTTCGCTCGAGAAATAATTCGATCACTTTGATGATAAAAGCTTCCGATGAAATGGTCGAGGCGTTGATTCCCGCGAGAGATTTGCCGGCTTCTGCCAGGTTGCCCTCCGCCTGATGAACCTCGGCGACGGAGGCCAACAAATCCGCATCAGTAGGTGCGATCTCGAGCGCGCGTTCGTAGGTTTTCAGCGCGAGCGGAAATTGACGAAGCATAGAGAAAGTCCACGCCATGTCGGTAAGCCACTCGCGGTTGCGCGGATCGAGAGCCACTGTCTGCTCCCAATAGCTCATGCTCTGATCCCAGTGGCCTTGTCTCCGGGTGATACGCGCTAGGGCAGCGGGCACGTCGCTATTGCCAGGCATAAGTTCCCGGACACGAGTGAATGCCGCTTTCGCCGCTTCAAAATCCCGCTCCACCCAATATCGAAAATAAGCATGAGCAAGGAGCGTTTCAGGCGCGTTGGCTTCAAGGGTAAGCGCTTTCTCCAGCGCGTGCTGGGCCGCACTCCGGCGGGCAACGCTTTTGTCGTCCCCGCTGAAGTACATCCGGGCCTCGGCACGGGACAATCTCCCCCAGGCCAGCCCAAAGTTCGGGTCCCACCGCACCGCGTCTTCGTAGAAAGCTATCGCGTCCGCCAGATTGCCGGCGGAATACAAATTGCTGCTTTCCGCGGCCAGGCCTCGCAGGTAAGCATCGTACGCCTCTGGGATTGTCGTGGGCTTGATTGCGAGACGTTCCAGCTCGGGAGCAGAAAGCTTCGCTTGCAATGACTGGGCTATCTTCTGTGCGATTTCGCTTTCCAGCGCGAAAACATCGGTGATTCTGTTATTATAGCTATGGGACCAAAGGTGATCTTCGCTGGCGGCTTTGATCAACTGCACGTTAACGCGAACCTGATCCGCCACTCGCTGCACAGTTCCTTCCAGGACGGTCGCCACCGCCAGTTGCTTTCCGATTTCAGGCAGGTTCTGCGGCGAATTTTTGTACTGGTGTGTCGAGGTGCGCGAAATCACCTTGAGGTCGGCCATTTTCACCAGCCGCGAAAGGATTTCGTCCTAAATTCCTTCTGCGAAAAAAGCGTTTTCGGGTTCCGCGCTCAGGTTCTCGAACGGTAGTAAGGCGATGCTTCTCTCTGGAATCACCGCAAGCGGCAGGGGTGCATGATCGCGGCCTCGCCGCGCCATGAGCAGGGCGATCACGACGAGGAGGATGCCGATAATGGCGAAGTCCAGCTTGCGGCCAGTGCTGCGCGTAATGGACGCTTCCAATGGCACTTCTTCAGTGCGCTTTAGTCCTTCCGGGGTGATTTCGAATACCCAGGCGAAGACCAGTGCGATCGGTAACCCGAGGGCAAGAAGGACCACGACCAACCGCACCGCCGCGCTCGGAATGCCGAAAAACGGAAAGACATTCGTCGCCACCTGAATGACGCCCCATCCTACGAGTGCGTAGGCGATGCCGACCTTGTAAACATTACGCCGTTTCAGTTCGGCGAAAATGTTCTGGGGCTTCACGCTTCGTGTGAGGGTTGGTTGCGAAAGTCGGGAGCAACCTCGCCCAAAACCACTCCATTCGCTCTCATCTTTAATTTCTCTTCCCCTAAAGAGAAGAGAGGAAGGTGGTTCTTTCCACTCTGGGAGAACGTTTGAAGGGGGCCCTCTGCAACTTCTCCTGCCAGTTTCACGTTGTGACTCTGCCTTTAGTTCTCGGCCTGTTTCGGTGCGAGTGACGCGACAATCTCCTCGAAGCGGGGATCACCGCGGAGCGAATCCCATTGCGGCTGAAGCTTGAGAAAACCGTAGCTGAGGTAGTTCGGGACGCGCTCTACTTCTGCGATCTGACGGATGGCAAGATCCTTCTCACCGGTCCAGGCATATATTTGCGCGAGATTTACGGCAAGCGCAGGGCCATCCAGAGAGTCCTTTGATGTTGGCAGCAACTCGCAGGCGCGGCGACCTTCCGCCAGCGCCTTTTGTTTTCGTCCCAGGCCTGCATCGATCATGCCGAGCAGACTGAGCGCAGCGGGGAACTCGGGCTGCTCGCTCACAATCTTCTGCACCTGATTGCGGGCGATCGGAAGAGCGGTCTTCGCTCTCGCCGTGTCCCCGTGCCAAAGCGCGACCGCTCCCTCCCAGTAGGCATGCGGATAGGTCACTCCATTGCTCACCAATCCATCCTTCGGATAATGCGAAAGGACACGCGCGGCGGCGGCGGCGGACCGTTCGCAGAGAGCATAGAAAGGATCGTCCACATCAGACGCCACACTTGGATCTTCCGCGAGCAGTGTTGCCAGCATTGTCTGATACGGTTTCAGATCGGCCGCCCGGTCGACTTCCACGCCAGCCCGGAGTATCCGGGTCAATGGGTCACCCGGCATGATTGCCAGCGCCCGATCATAGGTGCGAGCCTCTTCCGCATAGCGATGCAATGCCTGATAAGTGATAGCCAGTTGCTGAAGGGTGAGAAAGTTGCGCGGATCCAACTCAAGTGAACGTTCGATCTTTTGGGTTGCCTCTTCCAGATGACCTTCGCGCCGGTCGATGTATCCGGTGTAAGCGAACACTTCCGAGTTGTTAGGCAGGGTGCGACCGGCAATCGCCAACTCGCTGCGCGCACGCGGGTAATCGAGAAAACCGTAATAGTAATAATTAGCGAGGGCGAGGCGAGCTTCTCCCGCGTCTGGGCGCAGGCGCAAGGCAGATTGCACGGCTGCATTCGCCTGCTCGAGACGAGCCGGGGTGTGATCGAACCCGCCGAAGTAGATGTAACCATGCACGCGGGAAAGCAGACACCAGGCGAGCAAAAATTGTGGATCGCGTTTCAGAGCTTCGTCGAGCAAATGCGTAGCTTGCGGTAGCTTTTCCTTGGCAAGAACTTGATCGGACGCGAAGGCGAAGAGCGCCCCTGCGCGCAAATAGAGATCGTAGGCGCCGAGGTCCTTCGTGGGCGACTCTTCTATGGCAGCCTTCTCCTGTGGCGAAAGTTTGGCTTTGAGCTGATCGACAATTGCTTTGGCGATCTCGCTTTGAATTTCGAAAACATCGCCCAGCGGCCGGTCGAAATTTTCCGCCCAGAGATGCGCGTCGGTCGCGGCATCGATCAACTGCGCGCTCACCCGCACTGTCCCGCCCGCGCGCTGCACACTGCCTTCGCAAAGATAAGAGACGCCCAGCTGCTTTCCAATCTCTCGCAGGTCACGCGCGATGCTGCTCTTATACGGCATTACCGAGGTGCGACTAATAACCTTTAGGTCAGCGATTTTCGCGAGATCGCCCAGCAGCGCATCCTGCATCCCATCGGCGAAGTAGGTGTTCTGTTTGTCCTCGCTCCGATTTTCAAACGGAAGGACTGCGATCGATTTTTCCGTCACGCCTATCATGCGCGGCACGGCGCTCGTGCCGGGGCGATGGCGATCATAAACCATCAGGCCGATCACGATGAGCAGCACCCCGATAATCAGAAAGTCCAGTTTCCGACCCGTGCTCCGCGAGATTGATTTATGCGGCGCGACATCCTGCGTGCGTTTCAAACCCTCCGGTGTCAGCTCGAAAACCCAGGCCAGGACGATCGCCACAGGGAATCCGAGGAGGAGAGAGATGACCACGAAACGGACACACCAGTTCGGAATGTCAAAGAAGGGGCTGATCTGCGTGGTGATCTGTGTCACGGCCCAGCCGACCACACCATAGGCAACGGCCACC
>JBDTYN010000108.1:0-25055 GCA_040005675.1 Chthoniobacterales bacterium | reverse complement strand
GCAAGCCGCTCCGATTCGGCGGCTAATGGACGATCCTAAAGACGCGCGAGTGTCGCCGCAGCATTCAGGACAGAGGCGCCATCGTCACACCGCCACGCGCAGCGATAACTAGCTCGATCGTAGCGCGGCGGCCGGACCGAGGACCGCGCGCAGATTCCAGTTCGACTCTTCGAGCTGTTTCATCGCACTCGCATAATCGCATCGGAGCGTCTCGACCACGAGCCGGACAGCGCGGTCGCGCAGTTTGGTATTTACCGCATGCAGATCGATCATGGAATTGCCCCGGACCTTCCCGAGCAACACCATCGCGCCGGTGCTGATGATGTTCAGCGCCACTTTCGTGGCAGTTCCCGCTTTTAAACGAGTCGATCCCGTCAGCAACTCCGGACCGGTATCCAGATCGATCTCTACGTCGGCCGGCTCCCCGCGCTGGCGGGCGGGGTTGCACGTCAGCAACATAGCGTGCGCGCCGCAGTTCCGCGCTTCGCGCAGCGCACCGAAGACGAATGGTGTTCGCCCGCTCGCTGCGATTCCGCAAACAACGTCGCCAGCTCGGACACCGCGCTGGCTGATCGCCAGTGCGCCGCTCGCCCCCTGGTCCTCAACATCTTCGGCGCTGCGATACAGCGCCGTCACCCCGCCCGCGACGATGCCCTGAAACAACTCGGGCGGTGTGCCGAACGTCGAGGGGATTTCACTGGCGTCGAGAACACCGAGTCTGCCGCTCGTGCCGGCGCCGACGTAAAAGAGACGGCCACCCTTCCGGAGGGCTTCCGCGACGAACTCGATCGCCCGGGCCAGTTCGGGCAGGCGAGCGCGCAAAGCTTCCTCAACCGAGCGCTCTTCCGAGACGAAGAGTTCGGCGATTTGCTGCGCTGTCATTTGGTCGAGCGAGGCAGAACGAGGATTCGCGCGCTCGGTTGAAGCGTCTGCCGCGCTGGCCATCGGCCCGGCTTCCATCGCGACGAATTTTGCCTGGGTGGGCTTTGCGTCGCCGAGCGCGAGCCAGGCAGCCGCCTCCTCCGGCTTCTTGTCGGCCAGGCCAACAGTTGCGGCGGGGCAAAGGCGGGCAAGCTCGCGGCCGAACGCCTCCTGATAAATGGCGCAACACTGGAACAGGCCGCCGAGCAGTTTTACTTCGGGCAGATCCAAACCCAAACGAGTGGCGACGGCAGTGGTGTATTCCGCCAGCACGCATGCACCGCGATTGACGATCTCCCGTACATTTGCGTCGTTCGCTTCCGCGGCAGCAAAGACCACTGGCGTGAGCATGGCTAAATCCATCTTTTCCGCTGTCTGTGCCCAGCGAACCAGCTCATCGAAACTATTCAAGCAAAGCGCGCGCAGGACCGAAGCGGCAAATTCGGTTTCCCCGCGATGAATATCGTATTCACGCAACACAAGGCGCAGCGCCTCGACCGAGAGATAATAGCCTCCACCGGCATCACCGAGCACATGTCCCCAACCACCTGCGCCTTCAACCCGTGCTCCCCGGCGGCCGGTGATCGACGACCCAGTTCCGGCGTTCACCGCAATTCCATCACCGTTCCCCAGTGCAGCGGCAAGACCGGAATCGCGATCGCTGCCACACACGATGTAAGCGCGCGGCCATATCTCCGACGCGAGCGCGGCGAGGTTCCTCCGATCGTCCGCGGTGACGCAGCCAGCCAGAAAAATGCCGAGCCGATCAACCTCTGGCGGAAGCTGCCGCAGCATCGTGCGCAGGCGCTCTGGATTCGTCAGGCGATAATTTGAGCCGGGAAGCCGGCCCGTCTCGACGATGCGGAGAGTTTCGCCGCTCCAGACGGCATGCACCCAGGCCGTCTTAGTGCCTCCGCCTTCCACGCCCAAAATTCTTTCCCCCATCTTCGCCTTACTGTATTGGCGCCATGACCGCTGACAATTGCAGGTGACGCAGAGAACTGCGTCGGGCGATTGTGATCGCGGTTCTTGCCGCAACATTGCCGGGTCCCAGCGGTCTAGTATTCTTCCGGCATGGCTGAAACGGAACTCTCCGCTCGTTCCCGCATCGGAGAACTCCGGCAGCAGATCACGGAACACAATCGCCGTTACTACGATGACGCGCTCCCGACGATTACCGATCGGGAGTACGACAAATTGTATCGCGAGCTCAGCGATCTCGAGCAGCGTTTCCCGCAGCTCGCTTCCGCGGATTCGCCGACGCAGCGCGTCGGCGGGCAGCCTCTGACGGCTTTCGCGCAGGTCGCGCACCGCGTACCGATGCTGAGCTTGGACAACACCTATTCGGAAGAAGAGGTCGCGGAATTTTATCGTCGTCTGGAGCGGCTTTTGCCTAACGAAAAATTGCCGGTCGTGATCGAGCCAAAAATCGATGGCGTGGCCGTTTCGCTCTTGTACCAAAAGGGCAGGCTGCGTTACGCGGCCACGCGAGGTGACGGAACTGCGGGCGACGACATCACCCAAAACATTCGGACGATTCGCAGCGTTCCGGTCGCGTTAAAAGGCCGCGCGCCGTCGGTCTTCGAAGTGCGGGGCGAGGTTTACATGGATCGCGAGGGATTCGCGCGCCTCAACGCCGAACGCACGGAGAACGGCCTCCCGGCTTTCGCCAATCCGCGCAACGCGGCTGCCGGTTCGCTCAAGCAGCTCGATCCGGCGATCGCCGCAAAGCGTCCGCTCGGGATCGTATTTTATGGAACAGGCTTCGTCGAAAACGCGCCATTCGAGAAGCATTCCGATTTGTTCCCATTCCTGCGCGAACTCGGATTGCCTGCGGCGGAACGGTGGTGGCAGGCAGAATCGGTGGCACAGATTCTCGCCGCCATCCGCGAGCTGGACCAGATCCGACACTCCTTTGCGTATCAGACGGACGGCGCAGTGGTGAAAGTCGATGCCTTCGCGCAACGCGAGAAGCTCGGATTTACAGCGAAGTCGCCTCGCTGGGCCATCGCCTACAAATACCAGGCCGAGCAGGTGGAAACGCGGCTCGAAGATATCCTGATTCAGGTGGGTCGAACGGGAGTGCTGACACCGGTCGCAGCTCTTGAGCCGGTCACTGTAAGCGGCAGCCGAGTCTCGCGTGCGACCTTGCACAACCAGGAGGAGATCGAGCGCAAGGACATCCGCATCGGCGATCGTGTGGTAATTGAAAAAGCTGGTGAGGTAATCCCCGCCGTTGTTTCCGTGCGCGCCGATCTGCGCACCGGCCGCGAGAAAAAATTTCGGATGCCGAGCGCATGCCCGGTGTGCGGGAGCTCGCTGGTGAAAGACGAAGGGCAGGTCGCCGTGCGCTGCGTGAACAGCCAATGTCCCGCGCAAATGCGCCGCCGCCTCGAGCATTTCGCCTCACGCGGGGCGATGGACATCGAAGGAGTGGGCGAGGCGATGGTCGCTCAGCTCGTAGACCGGAAGCTGGTGCACGATCTGAGCGATATCTACACGCTCGACGCAGAGAGGCTGGGCGGGCTCGAACGGATGGGCGAAAAGAGCGTGAGCAAACTTCAGGTCGCAATTGAAGCGAGCAAGACACGTCCGCTCTGGCGATTAATTTTCGGGCTCGGAATTCTACATGTCGGCGTGAGCGCATCGCGAGCGCTGGCAGAGCATTTTCGCAATCTCGAGGCCATCAAGGAGAGCTCAGTGGAAGAACTGCAGCGGCTTCCCGATGTCGGCGACGTGGTGGGGCAAAGCATCCACAGTTTCTTTCGTGAGGCGCACAATCGGGACATCATCGCGCGACTAGAGGCTGCCGGTTTACGACCAACAGTCGAGGAATGCACAGCATCGGAGGCGTCAAACGCTTTTCGTCGGACCACCTGGGTGATTACCGGCACGCTCAGTCAACCACGCGATGAGCTCGCTGAATTAATCATCGGTCGAGGGGGGAGAGTTAGCGGCAGCGTGAGCAAGAAAACCAACTACGTCCTGGCGGGCGACAAAGCCGGCAGCAAACTGGAAAAGGCGAAGAAGCTCGGTCTCCGCGTGCTGAGCGAAGAGGAGTTCCGCGAAATGCTCTGACCCGGAGACGGTGGCTTCCGGCTACGGTGTGCGGCGCGCCGGCAGATCAAGTCGGAGCGGAATACTCTGGCGCGGCGAAAGAGGCGAGGCGACGACCGGCGGATGCTGTGTGGCCGGATGAAAACCGGCTTGGATGTCGAAGGTCAGCACCTGGTCCCCTCGTTTGACTTTAATGGGGACGGTGTCGCCGGCGGTGATGAAGAACGACGCATCGATCACATCTTCCGGTTGATGGACCGGCGTCTTGCCGACCTGCAGGAGGATGTCGCCGGGCCTCGCATCCGAATCCGCGGCCGGCGTACCATCCATGATCTCCTTCATCTGCGCGCGCGACCCGTCCGTCACGGTGGCCGCTTCTTCGACATTGATGCCGATCCAGCCGTGACGCGGCTCGCCGAAGCGCACAAAATCACGCCGGATTTTTTCCGCGGCATCGATCGGCAGCGCATAGCAGGCCGACCCGTTCTCCATGCTGCTGACGACGATGCCGACGACTTCGCCTTTGAAATTCAGCAGCGGCGCGCCCGCCTCGCCACGTTGCGTCGGAAGATTGACGCGCAGGTGGGTGGTGGAAAAATAGCGGCCGAGAAGCTTACGGTCGAAACCGGCGAGCATGCCGAAGCTGGGCGTTTCCGGCAGGTCCAAGGGAAAGCCGATCGTTACGACGGGCGTGGCGACTTCAAGGTTCGCGGAATGTCCAATCGCCAGCGAGGGCGTGACCATGTCGACTTTTAACATCGCGATGCCGCTACGGAGGTCTGCCAGCACCTGCCGGGCCGGCACTTGTTTTCCATCGATCTCCGCGGTGAAATTTTCCGCCTCGCCGCCTACTGAATAGGCGGTCAGGATCGTGCCGGCCGGATCGACGAAGAAACCGGTGCCGGAGAGATCGCTGTGCTGGTCGCTTGCGTGAATCTTGACCACCGCTCTAGCGGAACGATCGAAGATCTCTTTGACCTCGCGGCTGATCGAATTAGCCGATTGTTGCTCTTGCGCGAGAGCAAGGCTGCTCACGAAAAGAAGCGGCAGCGCGAGGAACGGCTTCAAACCGACTAAGAATGGGCGCGTTCGGAACTCCGGAACGCCGCTAGAATGTGAGAGTCGGCTCATAACTCACCGGAACAGCGTCGAGCACGTAACGCGGCGGCGTCGCTGCCCGGTGAGTGCGGGCGCTTTCTCTGACATTGCGAGCGAGCCTGGGACCGAAGTCACGGGTGGTGACTGGAGAGGAAAGACTCCATGCGGCCCTGGTCGCAGTCGGCCCGGCGAGCGACGCGCTTTCTTGGAGAGCGACATTCGTCGCGGGGGCCGGCGTCTCATAGACCTTGAGAGAGAGGACGGCCGCGCAAACCAAAACTGCCGCGAATGCGACCGGATAGGAAGTCAGCGCCGGTACATTCACGCTAAACATGAAATCGTGGGCACGCTGCCAGCAAATCCGCCAGAGTGGCTGGCGCAGCAATTCGTCGCGCTGCCGGCGGTGAAATTCGTGGAGAAAATTCTCGAAGTAATCGCCTGGCGGTTGTTCGTACCGTTTCAGGCGAAGCAACCTGCCAATGTCGTTTTCGTTCAACTCGTTCATGCTAATAGCTGCGACCACTAACCCACGGGGTTCTTGCGAAACTCCTCCAGGTAATTTTGCAGCTGACGGTTCGCATAGAAAAGCCGGGAACGCACTGTCCCCTCAGATACCTTTAGAATTTTGCTGATCTCCGCGTGTGGCATTCCTTGAATATGAAACATGGCGACCACGGCCCTGTGTTCATCTGACAGTTTCATCATGGCCTCGTTCAATCTTCGCTGGAGCTCCGTCAGGTCCGCTTCCCGCACCGGGCTGCTCGTCGCCGTCAGCTCCAGAAACTCCTTATCGTTCTGCACATTGCCATCGATGTCATCCAGGCTGAGGTGATAACGGCGCCCGCGCTTTTTCAGGAAATTCAGCGTCATGTTCACCGCAATGGAGTGAACCCAGGTGTAGAACGACGACTTGCCGCGAAATCCGCGAATTGATTTGTAGGCCTTCGAAAAAATGTCCTGCAGGAGATCGTTCGTGTCCTCGTGGTTAGAGGTCATGTTGTAAACGAGCCCGTAAAGACGCGGCGTGTACTTCACCACCAGCTGATCGAACGCGGCGACTTCACCCTCCTGCGTCCGGGAGACGAGCTGCTGGTCTTCGTCCGATCTCGGCTGGTCCATCGTGTGCCGCTTAGGCTTAACACGCGGCCGGAGACCGGACGATAATAAATCGGTAAACCGTCGCGGCGACGGCAAGGCGACTGTGGCGTTCATCTTCTTCGTCGGCGCAACGCCCATCAGTTGCGCCGGTCGCGCACCGACAGGAGGTAAAGCAGGTTTCCGAGTGTCGCGACAAACGCGGCGACATAGGTGAGCGCGGCCGCGTTCAGCACTTTATTGACGCCCAGCACCTCTTCTCCCGGTTGCACAATGCCCATCTGCTGGAGAATGATCTTCGCCCGCCGTGAGGCATCAAATTCAACCGGCAAAGTCACAAGCTGAAATGCGAGCAAGATAAGGTAGCAGTAGATTCCGAGCGTGATCAGACCGGTCATGTGAAAGAAAAACCCGCCGAAGATGACAAACGGCAACATTTGCGAGGCGATCTGCGTCACCGGGACAATGGCCATTCGCGCTTTCAGCGGCGCATAGGCTTTCGCGTGCTGAATGGCGTGGCCGGTTTCATGCGCGGCGATCCCGAGCGCGGCAACAGACGGAGTATTGTAAACATCCGTGGAAAGACAAAGGCGTTTGCTCGTTGGGTCGTAGTGGTCGCCAAGAAAGTCGTTCGTCTCGACCACTTCGACGTCATTGATTTGCGCGGCTTGCAGGATCTCTCGAGCGGCTTCCGCGCCACTGATGTTGGAACTGGCCCGCACCTCGCCCCATTTGCGGAACGCACCCTTGACGCGGAACTGCGCCCAAAGCCCGATAATCAACGGTACCCCAACCAAAAGCAGCCAGTTGTGCCCGAAAAATCCACCGCCAAATCCCATTGGATAGTACATAACTCGCTTCTATTTTACACGACGTTAGACTTCGCGCCGCCTCCTTCGTTCATTTAGCCAGCTCTCCCCAGTCATTCCGAGCGGAGTCGTGGAATCCCGGCGCGAGCCCGCAGTCTAGACTGTCTGGATCACTTGCCTGCCTGCTCAAATCTCCAGCCGCTTCTCAATGCGCGAGAGTTTGCGCACGCCGTTTGCCGTCAGCACGACAACATCCTCCAGCCGCACGCCGCCAAGCCCCGGATAGTAAAGGCCAGGTTCAACAGTCAGCACCTGACCGGTCTTGAAGACGGTCTTTTGAAACCGTGGGAACTCGTGAATCTCCAGCCCGAGTCCGTGGCCCGTCCCGTGGAAGAATCCGACCTGCCGCCCATTGCGTATTTCAGTCGGAAAGCCCGAGTCGGTGAAAAACTGCTTCACTTCGTTGTGCAGCTTTAAGCCGTCGACGCCCGGCCTCATCTTTCGTAAGGCTAGCTCCTGGCCGGCAAGCACCGTTTCCCAGAGACGCCGTTGCTCTTCGCTGGCCCGGCCGCGCACGACGGTTCGCGTCAGGTCGCCGAAATATCCGCTTTTCGCGTCCCGCGGGAAGACATCGAGGATGATCAACGAATCGGCGAAGAGCGGACCGGAGCCGCGCTCGTGCGGATCGCACGCCTGATCGCCCCCCGCCACAATTGTGTTCGCGGGAATGCCACCGGCACGGAGAATGGCGGAGTCGATCTCCGCGCGCAGAATTTCCGAGGTGAGCACGCGGCCAAACCAATCGAGCTTTTTCCCGCGTCGCGATTTGCAGGCAGCGAGCACTTCGAACGCGCGCGTCAGCCCCGTTTCGGTAATGACCAGCGCGCGCCGCATCTGACGCAATTCTTCGTCGTTCTTGGCCTCGCGCTCCGGCCAGAAAAGGCCGTTTGTAGTTTCGAGCCGGATTTTGTTCGCTGCCAGCTCCTGCGCGAAGCCAAATGGAAAACTCGCCGGCACAAGGGCGGCGCGCACGCCGCGTTTGTGCAAAAAATGGACGAGCACCTTTTCGAAAGCGGGCGCTTTTTTGGCCGCCCCTTGCACTTCTTTTTCAAATTGACCATAGGGGAGGATCTCGTCCGCCTGCGCCTGCTTGCGGCCCCGATCGATCTCCAGATCGCTTAGAACCAATGTCCGCTTCCCCTTCTCCTCGAGAAAAATGAACGCGTCCGGAGCAAAAAAACGGGTGGCGTAGAGCATGTCCGGATCCTGCTCGCTGGCGGCGACGATCAACCGCGTCTGGCTGTTTGCTGTTTTCGGCATGGCAGAGCTTAGGAGCGATCCTCTCTCCTGTCACGCCAAGCGGAGCGACGGTGGCCGGCGAGAATTCGGTTCAGCTTCTCCGCACTTCGAGCTGGCGGCGCAAAATCCAGTGCAGCAGGATGAGCAACGCCAACGACGAGCCAATGAGGACTGCGGTGTTGAAAACAAAGACGCTGATTTGCATGCCGAGATACCGCTTTTGCTCACCGAAAAATACATTGAGCTTGCCGCCGCGGCGGTAGTCGCTCTGCTCCATCTCCGCATTCGAAATCAAGTCGGAGACCTTTTGATTCACATAGACCTGTTCCGCCGTGACTGGACCGGACGCGTCCTTGAAGAGTGCGCGGTCGAACGGCCGCTTTCGATCGAGCACCTCGTCGACGCGGTCGAGATAACCATCGAGTTCCGCCGCACTCTTTGCTTCCAGGCCTGAAAGGACGGCGAGCGTCTCCTTCAGCTCATCGAGTCGCGTGCTCCCCTCGCCCTTTTGCTGGTGCTTCGAGACAATGCGGTCGATCTCGCGCTGCGCCTGTTCCTGCCGGCGGGTGAGCGGATTCAGTTTCGCCTGGGCGACGACAAGTTCTTCGTACGACCAGCGCATGGCAATGAACTGGCAGACGAACGGCACCTGCAGCTTGCTGCTCATCTTGTCGCTCTGCTCGTCTGAGGGATGCTCGGAAAACCAATGGGTCAGAGTGTAAACGAGCGCGAGATTGCGATTCATATCCTCGTATTTGATGAGCGCGCCACCCATGATGATCTGCGGGATCAGAATGAGCGGTACGATGTTCGCCGCCGTTTTCGGGTCCGCCACGAGCGAAGAAACCACCAGCCCGAGAGAGATGCCACCCGTCGCTGTCATCAGCATCATTCCAAGGTAAATCCAAAACATCCCGCGGATCGCGAGGATGTAATTACCGATGACGACAAAGAGAACGCATTGGAGAAGCGCAAAGAAGATCAGCGAAGCCGTTTTCGAGATTACGTAATAGGAAAGGCGGACGTTCAAATTGCGTTCGCGCTGCAGGACCGCGCGGTCGCGAATGATGTCATCGGCACTGTTCGTCAGGCCGAGGAACATCGCGACGATCAGACTAAGGAACAGAAACGTCGGGATATGGTAAGCCGAGACGAAATCGTAATGACCGCTGTCGGAGTAGCGCAAAAGCGTCGCGATCAGAAGCGCTAGAACAGGCGCTACACCGATCGTTATTACGAGATTGGCGCGGTTGCGCAATTTGCTCATGAAAGCGCGGCGCAGGAGCGTGCGCAGCTGCGTCCATTCGTCGTGCCACCGAATAACTCCGCGCTTTTTTTCCTCGGGCGCCGCGGGTAACGCCGTCGGGATTTCGCGACGCAGTGAGACTTGTTTGACGTCCTGGATCAGCCGGAACGCCTCATATTTATCCCGCCAAAATTCCGGGGAGTAGCGGCGCGCAGGGATTAGCTGTCCGCGAATATTCTCCTCGTAAATGACATCGCCACTGATGTCGCGCAGCGGTGTTTCGAGAACATCAAAAATAAATTCCGGCCGTGTCGTTCCGCAGGATGGGCACGCGCCGAGATCGGCACCGAATTGATGCTGATGCTCCGCCTCCGCGAAGTAACGCAGCATGTCGGTCGGCGTGCCGAAGAAGACGAGCCGGCCGCCTTTATCGATCAGGGCCGCCTTGTGAAACATCTGGAAGAGCTTCGAACTCGGCTGATGGATGGTGACGATGATGATCTTGTTGTGCGCCATCCCGCGGATGATTTCGATGACGTGCTCGGAATCCTTCGAGGACAGTCCGGAGGTGGGTTCGTCAAACAGATAAACGTCGGCCGACCCGATCATATCCAGACCGATGTTGAGACGTTTGCGCTCCCCGCCACTGAGCGTTTTTTTCACCGGGCTACCGACGATGCTGTCACGACGTTCGCTCAATCCCAACTCGACGAGCTTGCCTTCCAAACGCCGCGTGCGATCTCGTCTCGAAAGATGCGGCGAACGAATCGCGGCCGCGAACTGCAGATTCTCGCCAATCGTGAGATGCTCGTCGAAAGCGTCCTCCTGCGGCACGTAGCTGATGTAGCGCTTCAGCTCGTCGAGATTGTCGTAGAGGGAGAGATCGTTGAGCAGCACTTTTCCGCGGGTTGGTGCGAGCTGCCCGCCGAGCACTTTGAGCAAGGTGCTTTTACCGCTGCCACTGGCGCCCATCACGCAGACGAGCTCACCGCGGTTCACATTGAACGAAATCCCCTCGAGCGCGGCTTCGCTGTTACCAAAGCGATGATTGATGTCGTTGACGTCGAGGCTGCGAATGATGTTCCGCTCTTCCTCGATGATGCGTTCGGAAAAATTGCAACGCAGGAACTGGCCAACGTCGATCCGGATCGTGTCGCCGTCGCGCAGCGGCGCGGTCGTTCGCACCGATGTTTCACCCACCATGATCGGGCGGTCGGATTCGATCACTTCGAGCCGGCCGACGCGAGCGTCGTAATCGCAGAAAATTTTCAGCAAAACATCGCCGCTCGTCCCGGGCGAAAGAAGGATGTCGTCCTCGCCCAGCAAGCTCGAGTTCGTCGACACCAGATACTCTGACTTTGAAGCTTTGAGCTGGAAACGACCGCCCATCGCACGAGCGCGGCGTCGGAGGTCGAGTAAATCCAATTCGCTGTCATTGTGGAAAACGATCCGGTCTTCGAGAGCGGCATCAACGCGTGTGCCGGCTTTCAACTTCACGCCGTTCAAAACCGCATCGACATCGCGCAAGGCAGCCACGCCGACTTTCAGTCCGAAAGTAACTTCAAGGGAACTTTCGCGCGACCGGGAACGCTCAAGCTGCACTTCATCGGCGTCCCGGAGAACGCGGACGAAAATCTGGGGCAACGAGACGTTCTTCTTCGCGTTGAAGTATGCCGCGAGCTCCTGGTAGGTCAGGAATTGATCTCCCACCAGAATGCGCTGGCCGGGGTATATCCGGCAAAAGCCGCCGCGCAGCAACGGACGCCCGCGCACCGAAATGCTTTGGGCACTGTAGTTTTTCAGCAGGATGAGCTCGTGGTAGCGAAAGGCGAGCAGGCGATCGGTGTCCGAAAGACTCTTCAGCGCCACATCGGACGCGCCATTGCCTCCGAAGGAAACCGATTCCAGCGGAGAGGCGCCCCGCTGGTAGACGCCCGGATCAGAGTCCTCGGAGGCGTTTAATTGATAAACGATGTCGATGGCCTGCGCGGCCATGCCCAGCTGCGACATGAAGGAGTAGAATGCGACGACCTGCTCCTGCTTCAGACCGGCCTGAGAGATCAGATCGTAAAGCTGAACGCCGAGCATGATTTTGCGGTCGCCGCTCAGTTGCGCGCTCAGCTTTTGCGCCATGGTCGCAAGGTCCTGCTGCTCATAAAGCGCCTGGCGGAAGAGTTGCCGGAGTTCGGAATAGACAGCCTCGGGATAGTCGTAGCGCAGAAACCCGAGGCTGGAATCGATTTCCTCTTCCAACAGAACCCCATCCGCTTTGGAAAAGCTGGCCAAAACCTGGATCAGGAGGGGTAAAAGGCTTGGGCCTTCGGAGACGCTGCGTGGCTTGCGCATGGCGCGGCGCATCCAAAGCCGGCTCCGGCGCTGCAGCCGATACGCCAAAGGCGTCACCCGCTGAACCGCCCGATCAATGCGATCAGCGACTGTTGTGGCAAGCTCGGTCATGCGAAACCCGAAGGGAGAAGGTAACTGCAAGGGCCGTACCACGCAACGCAGGCCCGCTTCCTTCAGACCGAAAACAGTCCCTCGCAGGGGCGACAACACCGGCGGGTGCGGCTTGTGCTCTTTTGCATTGCCAAACCCTTCATGGTAGCGTTCCGCCCCTCGAAGAAAACGGCCCGAATTACCCATGTCTCAATCTGATCGCAACTCGCCGAAGGAGAACAAACCCCGCGGAAACGAGCCGACCTTCAACTGGCGGGGCGTCGTTTTGATTGCGATCGCCTTTGCGCTGATCGGCCTCGCCGTTTTGTTCCGTGGCGGCGCCTACACCAACGTCGAAGACGTCCCCTACAATCGCTTCCTCGAGCTGCTCGATGGCAAACAGATTGCCACCGATAAAAACTACCCGCTCCAGCTTGTCGTGGAAGAGGGACGACCAACGCAAACCCTTCGCGGTTACTACATTAAGCAGGCCGTGGGCCCCTCCGCGGCACAGCAGGTGCCGTTTCGTACGACTATCTTCTTAAACTACAACACCAACCTGCAGGACAAGCTGGCTGCCGCCGGGATTCAGCCAGCCATCCGCACCGAATCGAACGTTCTCGCCCAGACCTTGGTGGGTTTCCTGCCGATCGCCGTCTTCCTCGTCATCTTGTATCTCCTCTTCCGCCAGCAAATCCGCATGGCCGGCAAAGGTGCGCTGAACTTCGGCAAATCAAAGGCGCGGATGCTCGCGCGAGACAAGAACAAGATCACGTTTAAGGACGTTGCCGGTGTTGAGGAAGCCAAGGACGAGGTGCAGGAACTCGTCGAATTCCTGCGCGATCCGAAGAAATTTCAAAAGCTTGGCGGCCGCATCCCGAAGGGCGTCTTGCTCGTCGGCCCTCCCGGAACCGGCAAAACACTCCTCGCTCGGGCCATCGCGGGCGAAGCGGATGTGCCGTTTTTCTCAATCAGCGGTTCGGACTTCGTGGAGATGTTTGTCGGCGTGGGCGCCTCTCGCGTGCGCGACATGTTCGAGCAGGGGAAAAAATCAGCACCGTGCATCATTTTTATCGACGAAATCGACGCAGTCGGTCGGCACCGCGGCCACGGCGTCGGCGGCGGCCATGACGAGCGCGAACAAACGCTCAACGCCTTGCTCGTGGAGATGGATGGATTCGACACGCAGGAAGGCGTGATCATCATCGCCGCCACGAATCGCCCTGATGTTCTCGATCCGGCGCTGCTTCGTCCGGGCCGCTTCGATCGCCAGATCACGGTTAATTTGCCGGACGTAAAAGGCCGCGAAGAGATTCTACGGGTTCACTCCAAAAAGGTGAAGCTCGCGGAAGGAGTCGAGTTATCGATCATCGCCCGCGGGACGCCAGGCTACTCCGGCGCGGAACTGGCCAACGTGATCAACGAGGCTGCCTTACTCGCAGCGCGGCGGGGGCTCAAGGGAATCACGCGTCACGAGTTAGAAGAAGCGCGCGACAAAGTCCGCTGGGGACGTGAGCGCCGCAGCATGGCGATCAGCGAGAAAGAGAAACGCATCACCGCGTTTCACGAGGCGGGTCATGCCCTCCTCAACGTCGTGCTCGAACACACCGATCCGTTGCACAAAGTGACTATCATTCCCCGCGGCCCAGCGCTCGGCGTCACGATGATGCTGCCGCAGGAAGACAAATTTAATACCAAGAAAAAAGAGCTGCTCGACAACCTTTGTGTCTCGATGGGCGGCCGCGTCGCGGAGGAAATCTTCCTCGGCGATGTCTCCAGTGGCGCGGCGGGCGACATCCGCGGCGTGACCTGGTATGCGCGCAAAATGGTTTGCCAATGGGGCATGAGCGAGAAGCTCGGCATGGTTGAATACGGCGAACACGAAGATTACGTGTTTCTTGGCCGCGACATCTCTCGTTCGCGCGACTACAGCGAAGCGACCGCGCAGGAGATCGACACCGAGGTCCGGAATCTCTCTGACACGGCTTACGCCCGGGCTTGTCAATTAATCACAACCCATCGCGAGAAGGTTGAATACATAGCGAATGCGCTCCTGGAATTCGAAACTTTGGATGGAAGCCAGATCACGGAAATCGTCGAACACGGACGTCTTCTGAATCCTCCGCCAGGACCACCACCGGCAGCTGGCGCAAAGATTCCCGAAAAACCGCCCGTCCAGGTGCTCGCCCCCGACATCCCGCCGCTTGGCGGCGGACTGACCGGCGCACCGGCATAGTTATTCCTCCTGGCGTCCGCGGTGAATCGTCACACGCCCAATTGGTAGTTTGGCGAGCTTGGTTGCAAGGTGTTCAGGCGGTCGAGAGCCCATGACATGGGCGTCAGGACACAGTCGTATATCTAGTTGTTTTAAAAATCGTTTGTGAACGATTTGCAGCCACTTTCAGGCAACATCTTCGACGGTCGCATCAATTTAGAATAACTGACATCGCCGGTCGCCCGCACCTCGCCTTGCTTGGGACGAGGTGAATACGGGTGCCGGCTCGCCCATAAAAGCTGTTACCTGTTGAACGTGCGCAGAGTTTCCCTTAGTGCCGATTCGACCAGTATCGCCGAGGTCCTCCGCAACGCGGATCGGCTGCTACCGGAGTTTCGTGCTGCGATCGAAGGGATGCCGCGGCGCGAGCGCGGCCGCGGTATTTTCGTGAGCGAGATGTTCCTCTTCTATTCGGTCGTCCGACCACTGAATCCGGGGCGAATACTGGAGTCGGGTCGCGCGCTCGGGGGAAGCACGCTGACGCTGGCGCATTGCTTTCCCCGAACCCGAATTGTAAGCGTCGAGTTCTCTGCACAAAACGCAGCGACTGCGTTGGACAAGCTAGCACCGCATCGCAACGTGGAATGCCTCTTCGAAGATTCACGTAAAGTCCTGCCGAAGCTTCTCGAAGCCGACGATGCGGTGTTGATCGACGGTCCGAAGGAATTTCGCGCGCTCAAGCTCGCGCTGCGTCTGCTAAGCACGCGCAAACCGAGTGTTGTGTTCCTGCATGATTTCGCTGCTGGTTCACCGTGGCGTCGGTTTCTCGATCGTCATTGGCCCGGCGCCTTTTTCAGCGATCATCCGGATTTTCTTTGCCGATTCAATTGGCTCGATGACGTCGGTCGAACGCCGCGCGATTGGCGCCGACCGCGGCCGACCACTTTTGCTTGTCTGCCACCCGATCTGCCCGAGCCTTACTATGTGCTGCTCACCAGAATCGTGCTCGCGCGCGCGGTGTCGCTCGCGCCCACGAAAATTGCGAATGTGCTTCGAAGGCTCTTTCGGTAGCCCGATATAATTGCGGCTGAGATTTGCTGCGTCTGAGTGGTGGCGGACGCGGCCCACATTCATAGGATATTCCGCATTAGTTGCGCTGCGGAACGTCTCCGCCAGCTTGCAGCTAGTCTGGCTTATGTAAGACGCGAGAAAGCGGAGCTATAACCTTGGTCCGCCTGTGCTGACGACATGCACCGTGCTGGCTTGGGGTCCCATCTCACCATGGGATTGGTCGTAGCGGACTTCCATTCCGACCTTCAGCCCGTCGAATGGCGTGCCGACTACGGCGTTGCGATGAAAGTAAACGTCCGTCCCGGCCAGGTCTGTGATGAAACCGTAATCATCGAATAATTTCGAGATCAACGCCCGCGGCTCGGCGTGCGTTTTTACCTCATGGCGTTGCCGCTCAACCAGATCCTTCAACTGGCGCTCCATCGTCTTGAAAGCATCATTGACGATTTTCGTGAGCGGCTCGTGCATCTCGTGCTCGGTCTGGCGCTCATCCACCACAAGCTCGTGGCCTGGCGGGACGGTGAGGTCGATGCGGACGCGAAACGGATTGCCCGAATGCTGCGCATGATTGGGCCGCTCGACCACGACGTCACAACGGCTGATGTGATCACAGAAACGGTTAAGTCGTTCCGATTTATTGCGGATGAGAGCGTCGATTGCGTCCGCTTTTTCGACTCCGCGATAGCTGATTTCGACTGGTAGTTGCATAACTTTTGCTTCGAGGCACGGGCCGGAATGGGACAAATCGAAGAGGACGTCGGGACTCTGCCGCAGCTCAAATTGGCTGCAGTGAGCGGAAGTGCGACGGCAATTGCGATGGTTCGATCTTCACCAGGTCCGACTTCACGTGCTCGACAATGCGATCGCTAACCGCTCTCGGCAGCAGATCGACGATCGCATTATGAATGGAAGACGGCGCCGCAAAAGACCAGCCTTCCGATCCTTCGCTCTGCACCACATCCGTGAGCTGGTCGGCCAGCTCTTTAAAAATTCGGCGATCGTTCTCGGCCTCGAGTCCCTGACGCTCCGCCACGCCGTTTGTATGGCGACCAGCGCTGCCATCTCCCACAGGGAACCGACCGGCATGATCTGTAAGTTTGTCTTCGTAACGGCCATGTGCATCGGTGAGATCGAAGGCACGCGTGATCTGAAGGGTCGCGTCGCGATTCGGAGTTTGAGTGACCTTGTAGGCTTTCAGACTGCCGCGGTCAGCCACAACAATAAGAGAAGTCGGTATCATATAGCTCTCGCCACACATCGCGCCAGGACGCTGTGCGGCAATTAAAATTCGTTTTTCAACGCTGACTCGCGCTCCGGAAATTTCAAGCGAGGCGGCAGGCCCCGTCAATTGTCGTTCTGTTCGGCGTCGACATCTGCTTTCGCTTTCCCACCCTCCTTCGGTTCGGTCGCTCCGACACCGTCCCGCGGTAGTAGGACCTGCCGTTTTTTCCATGATTCATGCCGCGCCTGCGCCTGGGATCCAGCGGCCAGTTTCAACAGACCGGTTGCTCTGCCCGCGATCTCTACATCTTCACCGGACTGAAAAATGCGCGGTTGCGCGAGAAAGCCGTTGTCCGTCGCGGTGTCGAGGATCAACTGCCATTCGAGATCCTGCTGGCCCGGCAGCACGAAGGGAATCGTCTCGAAGTGCGCGTTAATCAGGAGCAGGAAAGTTTCGTCCCGGATCGGCTGCCCTTCAAAGGTGAGCACATCGATCGTATCGCCGCTCAAAAGCATGGCGAGAGAGCGCACGAAAGGCGACGACCATTCCTCATCGCTCATCTCGTTGCCTCCGATGTTGAACCACATCACGTCCCTGATTTCCGAGCCACGGATGCGACGACCCTGGAAAAATTTCGGGCGCCGGAAGACGGGATGATCGCGCCGCAAGGCGATCAATTTTTTCGTAAACTCCAGCAATTGCTGCTGCTCCGGACTTCTCTCCCAGCTAAGCCAGCTCAGCTCGTTATCCTGACAGTAGGCGTTGTTATTCCCCTGCTGCGTGCGCATCCATTCGTCGCCCGCGCAGAGCATCGGCACCCCTTGCGAGAGAAAAAGCGTTGTCAGGAGATTGCGCCGCTGCCGCGCGCGCACCGCGTTGATTTCGGGATCGTCCGTCGGTCCTTCCGCTCCGCAATTCCAGGAGTTGTTTGTGTTATCGCCGTCGTTGTTGTTCTCGCCGTTCGCCTCGTTGTGTTTCTCGTTGTAGCTGACGAGGTCCGCGAGCGTGAACCCGTCGTGCGCGGTGACGAAGTTAATGCTCGCGTAGGGTCGCCGCCCGTTGTGCTGATACAAATCGGGACTGCCGGTTAGCCGATAGGCCATCTCGCCAATGCGCCCTTCGTCGCCCTTCCAATAGGTGCGCACCGTGTCCCGATATTTCCCGTTCCACTCGGCCCAGAGGACAGGGAAATTACCGACCTGATAACCCCCTTCCCCCACATCCCACGGCTCGGCGATGAGTTTTGCCTGCGAGAGCACCGGGTCCTGGTGAATGATCTCGAAGAAGGCGTGCAGCTTATTCACCCCGCTCGAGTCCCGCGCCAGCGTCGAGGCGAGATCGAAACGGAATCCGTCCACGTGCATCTCGAGGACCCAATAACGAAGGCTGTCCATCACCAGTTGCAGGGTGCGCGGATGGAGCAGATTGAACGTATTACCGGTTCCGGTGAAATCGAGGTAGAAGCGGGGATTCTTCGGCGAAAGCCGATAGTACGCCTGATTGTCGACCCCGCGAAAACTCAGGGTCGCTCCGAGGTGATTTCCTTCCGCGGTGTGGTTGTAAACGACGTCGAGAATCACCTCGATGCCGGCCGCGTGCAGATTGCGCACCATGCCTTTGAACTCGGAGACTTGTCCGCCCAGCGCCCCACTGCTCGAGTATTTCGCTTCTGGCGCGAAAAAGCCGATCGTGTTGTAGCCCCAATAATTTCGCAGTCCAAGGTCGATCAGCGCCTTGTCGTCAATGAACGCCTGGACCGGCAGGAGCTCGACGGCTGTGACACCGAGATCCCTTAGATAAGCGATCGCACCCGCGCTGCCGACGCCCGCGTAGGTCCCGCGCAATTCCTCCGGCACGTCCGGGCAAAGCCGGGTGAAGCCTTTCACGTGCAGCTCGTAAATGACCGATTGGTGCAGCGGCGTGCCGAGCCGTTTGTCATCGTGCCAGTCAAAGGCCGGATCGATCACGACCGCTTTGGGCATTCCCCATGCGTCGTCGCGGAAATCACGCGCCAGGTCCTCCGACGAATCCCCCATCACGTAGCCAAACATTTCGTCCGACCAATTCACCTGCCCCGCGATCGCTTTCGCATAGGGGTCGATTAACAATTTGGAACTGTTAAAGCGGGTCCCGCGTTCCGGATCGTAGGGACCGTAAACGCGAAACCCATAAAGCTGGCCCGGTCGTACATCCGGGAGAAAAATGTGCCACACCTGATCGGTGTGTTCCTTGATCGGGATGCGAATATTTTCCTGGGGAGCGTCGAGGCTGTCGAACAGGCAAAGATCCACGGAGGTCGCAGCTTCGGAAAAGATCGCGAAGTTCACGCCGTTCCCAAGCCAGGTTGCGCCGAGCGGGTATGGGTAACCCAACCATATCTTGACCGGTGTCATAAACGAATCGCTCCTATCCGACAAGCTGATGCGCTTGGCAACGAGGACGTTGTTTGCGTCTCGTTGTTCGAGCAAATCGGACCCGTAGCCATTAGTGAAGCTCGAGCAATTTCCGGCCGGACAATGCACTTCGCAGACGCCCGCGAATCAATCGCGGAAACGCCGGAACCAGACGTAGGGGAACGCGTCGCCCGGGCAATCCGTCGCCCAGCGCGGTGGATTCACCTCGCGATGCGGACGCACCACAGCAAAGTGCCCTTCCGATTTCCCGCAGCGGGTCTGCAAATATCGGATCAATTCCTCACACGCGTCCAGTTGCGCGCGGGTCGGCTGATCGCGATTAAAATCGCCCACCAGGCAAATCCCGAGTGCGATATTGTTCAGATAATCGCTGTGCACATGTCCGCCATTGATCTGCCGGCGCCAGCGGTCACCGATTTCAATTTGGCCATTCCCGCTCGAAGTGCCGTTCCCGATCACAAAATGGTAGGCCAAACCGTTTTGCATTCTCCGGACATTGCGGTGGTAGTAATCGAACGCGCGCGCATTGCCCTGCCGCGTGCCGCTGTTGTGCACCACGATGAACTTCCAGCGGCCCCGCTGCACCGGCGCATTGCGAAGCACGTCGATTAAATCTCTGCTCAGGTAGTGATAGTTAACCGGCGCAGCCTCCCGTCGCCCGAATAACGAATTCCAGAATCCACGTCGTGGAGGTGGCGGAGGCGGCGGCTCAAAGCCTTCGTCCTGCTGCAACCCAGACTTTTGCACTGTGATGTCGGCAGGGGGGAGGAAACCGGAAGGCGTAGTGGTCGGAACAGCTTTCGGCACGGACGCCGAGGGAGACTGCTCAGGCTGCGGCAACTCAGCGTCCGGCAGATCGGGCGCAGGAGTTTTTGCCGGCTTTGGCGTTTTGTCAGACGCCGGCGTCTGCTTCCCCTTCGCTTTGGTGCTCTTCTTTTTCGACTGAGACTTTTTGTTCTTCGATTTTGTTTTTTTCAGCGAGGGACTCGCCTCCTCATCCTCGCTCGCCTTCTTCTTTTTGCTTTTCGCAGTTGGCGTTGGCGTCTCCTCTTCTGACGATTTCTTCGCCTCCCTCTTAGGCGTGGCGCTTGTCTCTTCGTCGTCCTTCGCTTTTGCTTTCTTCGCGCTAGCTGACGGGGCTGGCGAATCCTCATCGCCGGAACTGTGCGACTTTTTCTTTGGGGATGGCGTCGGCGTTTCTTCCTCTTCGGACACGCTCTTCTTCGATTTCGAGACGGACGGTTTCGGGCTGGGCGTATTCTTCGGTGACGGGCCAGGACTTTTCTTTTTCGTCGCCGCGGCGGATTTTGATTTTGCCTTCGTCGCGGACGGCGTAGGCGCGGGAGAAAATGCTGCCTCCTCTTCCTCCTGCGCGCTAACCGGAATGACAGGCAGGAGCGCTAAGAGCAGCCCGCCGACGACCAACGTCGTGCCGAGCCAGATGCGTGCGCGTGAAAGTGCGCCCATGAGCCGCGGTAAGTGCTCTCTGCTCACACCATCTGCGGCTCGAGGACCGGCGCAGCGCCCGCGCGCTCCCGTTCTCGCCGCAGAATTGCGTTGAGTTTGCCGCCCAGGAGCAGCAGCAGGCAGGTGAGATACATCCAGGTCAGCAGAACAATGATCGAGGCGAGCGCCAGGTAGGTGGGATTATAGCGGTCGTATTTGGCAACGTAGAATTGAAAGAGCTTCGTCACCGTCACCCAGCCGACGGCGAAGAAAATCGCGCCGGGCAAAGCCTGCCGGATTGTGAGGTAGTTTTCCGGAGTGAGAAGATAAAGTGCGAGCGCGAGAACGATGAGCGCGATGCAGGTGAGCGGCAGGTTCAAGGCCGCCACCCACGCTTGCAGCGGAACGGTCAATTGAAAGTTCACCTCCGCGATTCCGGCCAGCGTTTCGCCGAAGACCATCGCGTTAAAGCAAAATAAAATTGTAATACCGAACCAAAAAAGCAGGAAGAACGAGATAATGTATTTCGCCCACCAGTTGCGGTCTTCCTTAACGCCATGGGTGCGACTGAGGGCCGATGAGATGGTCGAGATAAACATCGTCCCAAGGTAAATCCCGAGGAAAATTCCGACGTTCGCCAGCGTCCCGCTCGAACCGGTCACGACGACGCTGGCCGCCTGTGTATCGAGAATTTCCTGCACCTTCGGATCAGAGGGAAGGAAGCTTTTCAAAATCGAGAGCATCTGGTGCAGTTTCGCGGGATCGGTGCCGAAAAGGCCGAGCAAGTGCCAGAGGAAGAGCAGGCCGGGCGCGAGCGTGAAAAGAAACTGATACGCCATCTGCGCCGCCAAACCGGTCGTCTCGTCGGTCGCGGTTTCCCAGAGAAGACGCCGCAGTACTCTCCCGCCAAAGGCAAGCTGTCTCATCCGCGCGAGAGTTTACTTTGCCGTCCGTAAATATCCATTAAACTCTCGACGCGGCACAGCCTAACGAGTCGTGAAAAAAGTTTTGATTCTCACGGCCGGTTTCGGCGAGGGCCACAATAGCGCTGCGCGCGGCATTCGCGACGGGCTTGTGCAGATCGCCGCAAACGAGGTGGAGGTAGAGCTGCACGATCTCTTTCAGGAGACCTACAGGTTTTTGAACGATTGGGTCCGCGCCGCCTATATGAGCATGATCGATCACGCACCCTTCATCTGGGCCCGCGTCTATAAATGGCTCGATCAGAAAAACGATTTCCATGGCAGCTTCGATCTCTTTTTTCCCGTAAAAATCTACCTCCGACGCATGCTGGCGCGGCTACAACCCGACGTAGTCGTCTCGGTTTATCCCGCCTACTCGCACTTGCTTGACGATGTTTTCGGCCCCAAAGGTGGCGATTTTCGGCGCGTTATCGTGGTCACTGATTCCATTACGATCAACGGAATCTGGTTCCGCTGCAGCGCCGACTATCTGGTCCTGCCAAACGAATTGACTGCGAAGGTCCTTGGCACGGCGGGCGTGGCCACAGGAAAAATCAAGACGCTCGGATTCCCCGTCAGCCCGAGATTTGCGAACGTGGGTAAGGAGCGCCCATTGCCTTCGGAGCAAAATGGCCGCCGTGTTCTTTACATCATCAACTCCGCAAAATCCGCCGCACCAGACCTGGTGCGCCGGCTGGCCGAATTACCGGGTATTAGTCTCACCGTCACGGTCGGACGAAGCCGACGACTTTGGCGGGCAATCGAAAAAGTGCGAACCACTTGCCTGCATCCATTCGAACTCATCAGTTGGAGCGATGAATTGCCCCGCCTCTTGCGGGCCACGCATCTGCTGATCAGCAAAGCCGGTGGCGCAACCGTGCAGGAGGCGATCGCGGCCGCCTGCCCCCTCATCATCAATCGCATCGTGCCGGGTCAGGAGGAAGGGAATGCGCGGCTCGTCATGGAAACAGGCTCAGGCACTGTCGCCCCGTCGCACGACGCTGTTGTCGCCGCGGTGCAGGCGGCGTTCGCAAATGAGGGCGCCATCTGGCGGGAATGGTCGGCCAACATTCAAACGTTGAGCCGTCCCGACGCTTCACTCCGCATTGCGGAGTTTCTGCTCTCGATCTAATCAGGGTGCTCCGACTGTGGCTGCGGAATCATGATCTTATGCCGCTTTGCGCAGTCGCTCGCGCGTCTCCGCTGGCGGAATAAACGCATTCGCCCGCGACATACGTTTGCAGCACGTGCAGCTCCGGGGAAAGCACGACGAAGTCTGCGTCGGCGCCGGGGATCAGTGCGCCTTTTCGTTTCTCCAAGCCAATCGCCGCTGCCGGATTCATGGTCGCCATCCGGATCGCCTCGTGCAGCGGAACCCCCACGCTGCTCACCACCATCCGCACGAGATCGATCATCCGCGAAGAACTTCCGGCGAGGGCAGACCCGTCTGCGAGCCGGCAAACGCCTTCCGCGGTCACGCAGTCGCGGCCGCCAACCTCGAACCGCGTACCGTTGGGGAGCCCTGCTCCCGCGGTTGCGTCGCTCACGAGACAAATACCGGTCCGTCCTTTCGCGCGGTAGAGAAGTTTCATCAGGGTGGGCGAGACGTGGTGGCCGTCGGCGATCAACTCGCATGAGATCGTCGGCTCGCTCAGCGCGACTTCGAGTAACCCGGCGACACGCTCAATGCCGCGCCGCCGCATTGAAGACATGCAGTTGAACGTATGCGTCACGCTTCGCATCCCGCGCTCGAAGCCGGCGCGCGCCTCCTCGTCCCACGCGTCACTATGACCGCCGCTCACGCTGACCCCGCGCTCCCCCAGTTGCTCGATGAAATCGAGCGCGCCCGCGAGCTCGGGCGCGAGTGTGACGCGCCTGATCACGTCCATAAACGGAAACAGCGGCGCGGTCTCTTCCGGAGACGGATCACAGATGAAGTCGGCGCGCTGCGCGCCCGCGCGGGCCCGCGAGATGAACGGGCCCTCGACGTGCACTCCGACAATCTGATTATTCTGATTGCCGAACTCGCGCACTGCCTGAAGCACGTTCGCGATCTTCGGGCACGACGCCGTTACCGTGGTCAGGAGAAGCGACGTCGTGCCTCCGGTGGCGTGATGGCTGCAGATGGCGCGGAAGACGTCAGGCGACGCCTCCATGGTGTCGCGACCGAGTGCGCCGTGGACGTGCAAATCAACGAAGCCAGGCGCGAGATAATTGCCGCCGAGATCGAGCGCTTCGCGCGCGGCTCTTTCGCGGATTTCGGCAATCTTCCCTCCAGCGACAACAATTTCCAATCCATCCCGGAGACCGTCCGGCAGGATCAAACGGGCATTCGTCAGGATCATCTGGTTGAATCTAGAGGCGCTCGGGAGCAGCGCATGCACGAACGCTTGAGGGGAACTCATTGCGTTGCAAGCAGGCCACGTCCATCGTCTCGGCGGTCATGAATGTTGATTACGACGCCGTGATCATTGGAGGCGCCTTTTCGGGATCCGCCACCGCCCTAGTCCTCAAACGCAAACATCCGGCGGCGCGCGTTCTCATCATCGAGAAAGCCGCGGAGTTTGATCGGAAAGTCGGCGAATCGACCACAGAGTTGAGCAGCTGTTACATGACCCGGATCCTTGGGCTGACTCACTACCTCGGACATCACCATCTCGCCAAGCAAGGCTTGCGGCTCTGGTTCGCCAATCGTGCCGACCAGTCATTTGATGATTGCGTCGAGGTCGGGGCGCAATATCAGGCGCGACTGCCGACTTTTCAGGTCGATCGCTCAACGCTCGATACGCACATGCTCGACGTTGCGCTCGAGGCCGGTTGCGATTTGGAGCGGCCCGCCCGGGTGATGCGCCTCGATCTCAATGGCGCTGATGGGCAGAGCGTGACTCTGTCAACCAATGGCAACGACCGAACTGTCACAGCACGGTGGGTGATTGACGCGAGCGGTCGGGCCGCTTTGTTGTCGCGCAAACTCGGGTATTTCCGCGCCAACACGGAGCATCCAATCAATGCGGTCTGGGCGCGTTTCACCGGGGTCAAGGATTGGGACAGCTACGAATGGCGCGAGCGATTTCGGGATTACGCCAACGCCTGCCGCACAAGCCGCAACTGGGCGACCAATCATCTCATGGGCCATGGGTGGTGGTGCTGGATCATTCCGCTGCAAGGCGGCGACGTCAGCGCCGGGCTCGTCTATGACTCTCGTATTTTCAGCCTGCCAAATGGTGCAAATTTAGGTGAACGCCTGCGCGCTCATCTCCTTGCGCACCCGATTGGGCGGGAGATTTTCGGCGAAGCAGAGATCGTCGAACACGACACCCATGCGTTTTCCGCGCTGCCGTATTCAAGCACGAAAGTTTGCGACGATGGCTGGGCGCTTGTCGGCGACGCGGCGGGGTTTATCGATCCACTTTACAGCCCGGGTCTCGACTTCTGTTCTTACACGACTTACTACGTCGCGGACTTAATCGCCCGCAGTCTGGCTGGCGAAGATGTCGCGCCCGGCATTGCCTATTACAACGAGCAATATCCAATCACTTACCGCCTCTGGTTTGAGACTCTCTACAAGGATAAATATTTCTACATGGGCGACGCGGAGCTTATGTCCGCCGCGCTCTTACTCGATGTGGGGAGCTATTTCGTGGGGCTCGTTACGCCGGTTTACCGGGATCCTGAACGCGAATTTCTCCACCTGCCATTCGAAGGTGCGGCCGGGTGGGTCTTTGGCGGAATGATGAAGTTTTATAACCGCCGACTCGTCGCGC
>JBDTYN010000107.1:0-8713 GCA_040005675.1 Chthoniobacterales bacterium | reverse complement strand
CGGTGATTGAAGCGACGGGGTTGAGCGCGCGCAATTGTTCAGCAGTCACTTCGTTGCTGACAATGCAACCATCGGAAAGGGTGGAAATCTGCGTCGCAATCCGTTTTTGCAGCGGCTGCAGCCAGAATGCGCTGCCCCATGGCGAACCCGACGCATACAGCTCATGAAAAACAGTGATGAGGCGCCCGGTCATCGCGTAGCGCAGCCTTGTGATAAATCGTGGTAACCACGTCGGGATTCCCCGCTTTTGATAGCCGTAGTTTGCGTAGTGCAAAATAACGCCATCAAACTTCCCAGCCGACTTCGCCGCCGCGACGCAATCGTCATCCATCGGCAGAACTTCAAGTTGCTCCGGGCCTCGCTCGGGCGTGTGCTCGCGAACTGCGAAAACGCTCCTGATCCCATCTTGCGCGGACAAAAACCGGGCCAGATTGAGCGCGTAGTCGCCGACGCCATCAAAAGATCCTGGTGTCCGCGGCAGGAGCTGCAAAACTGTCCGGGTCATGGCGGGAATCGGCCGCGGCGAATTCGCTTTGCTGACGACCTTGAGATCATGTTGCTAAACTGCCCTGGATCGAATCCCAGAAGCGCTCTCGGATCGTACCGAGCATGAACTCGGAGCGCGCGAGTCGCAGTGCATTCTCCGCTACGCACGTGCCTTCATCTTCGTGCTCAGCGTAGTGTCGCAGGGTGGCTGCGATCGTCGCCGAATCTAATGTCGTGGTGAGCAATGCTGCCTTCGCGTCCCTCAGCAGATGGAAGACCGCCGCATTCTCGGGCCCGTGATACAGTATTGGGATGCCGCTGCCAATATAGGTGATCAGTTTAGTCGAAAGACTAAATCGGACAAAAGCATCATGAGCGTCGTCAAACGGGAGCGGCAGGTATAACAGGTCCGCCGTTTCGAGATCCGCTTTAACGTCCGCCTCGGACCCAAATGGGAGAACGCGCATGGGCGTTCGAGATTGTCGCAACAACGGCTGGCGCACTCCGCCGCATCGGAGCGTGATCGAGTGCTCGCCCGCCGGGATTTCGGCGCGCACGCGGTCGAGAGCGTTGAAGAGCGCACTTAGATTCGGTTCATATTCCAGATGGAACAAGCCCATAAAATAAATTCGCAGCCTGCCTCGCGGTCGCGGGACAGGCTGCGCCGCAACCTGTTCCAAACCGTCGGTCACGACGGTGTAAGCCGCACTGCCATAGCGGCGGCAATATTCCTCGCCGAGTTGTGCGCCGATGACGAAGCGCCTCCTTGCACCTCGCCAGGCTGCACCGAGCGCCTCGCTTACGCCGGTCGCGTGGCGATGCGCTTGAGCGGTGTAAGGCAAATCATCGTGAACCTGCAGGAAGAACGGAAGTCCCAGCTTTCGTGCGATGAGGAAGGCGTAATAGAAATCCAATCCGCCATGCGCGATTGAGTGGATGGCGCACGCCTCCTCCGAGATGCAAAGATCCTCGAGCCGTCTTTGAAAACGCTTCGCGAATACTGGCGCGGTGGCATGGGCAAATCCGGAAAAGCGCGTCGTTTCGATCCGACCAAAGTTAGGCCGAAGCCGCACGTGCATTTCGCGCACAAAGCTCCCGGTTGGAGGCGGAACCGGAGATGTGCAGACCGCTGCGATAGGAACTGGAGAGGCGTCGAGCAATGCGCGCATGATTCGCGCGCCACCACCAGGCGAACGCATTCCAAATGGTTGCGTGAAGAGAATCGGTCCACGCTGGCTCCGCAGCGCCTCGCGATACGAGCGAATGGTGGCGCGCGCGATTTCCGGCCACGAATATTTCTTCGCAACCGCGAAACTCTGCTCGCGCAATGTTTCGTATTCATCCGCGCTCGCTCTCAGCAGCTCGCAAACGCGCGCCGCCACTCGTTCCACGTCCCCCGCCTGAACCAGCAGGGACGGTATCGGACGCAGAATTTGCCGTGGCCCCGGAACATCGTACGCAACTGTCGGAATTCCGGAGGCGAGTTGTTCGAGCAGACCGAGGCCAAAGCCTTCGACGTAACTCGGGAAAAGGCCGACCGCGGAGTTGGCCAATAAGGCCGGCAGTTCATCCGGATCGTATTCGCGAATGAGTTCGCAATAGTCGCGCGCGTCGGATCCGAGATCGCCAATGATATTCTCCTCCGCAGCCAGAGTGCCTAGCATTCGGAATCGGGTTGCCGGAACCGCTTCCCGGATCCGGCACATGATTTCACGCCAGTCTTGCGATCCTTTTCGAACGCTCCACATGCCGATGAAGCTGACGATCTTTCCAGCGAGTCGCGCCTCTGTCGAATCAGCCGCTCGCGCGAGAGCCGAGGCTCGCGCCAACGTCAATCCGTATGGCTGCACCATCGCCGGCCTGGCGGAGCCGGGGCCGCGGCGCAACGCGACGAGCTCGTCCTCGTTCGGGAGATTGATCAGATCGGCCTGACGAATCGATTCCCCCGACGCGCGCAGCCAGCGTCGTTTGGTCGAGGTGTGCAGGACGCGGCCAGCGAGCTTGCCACGAGATCGTTGCGGCCAGCGTTGGCGCGCCTCGCGATCGAATGCTTCGTACAGTGAATAAAATCCGATGGAACGGGCGACTAATAATCCTCGGAACCGTAGCTGAACTTTCGAGAATGGCAGCGTTCCGAGGAGCGAGTCGATAACGTGGTAACCGGCGCCGTTTTGACGGATGTAGCGCCGGGCGCGGTAGGCGAACCAACTTTGACGGAAAGCGTTGACAGCACTCGATTCACTCGGCTGCGGAAACGCTTCGGTTAAACTGTAATAATCGACGGTGTGGCCGTCGGCCTGCCACTGCGCTGCCAACTCGATCCAGACGCGCGAAGCGCCAAGCCTGGGATCCCATGGCAGATTCAGGACCGCAAGAATCCGCAGCGGTTTTTCGGAGGAGTCCATGGGATCAGATCACAGCCCGAGAGAATTCCAGAGTTTGTGGCGCACGGGATTGACGTAATGCCGCATCGCGATTTGCCCGCCGGCGTAGCGATCGCGGTATTCGCACTGGTCATCCAGCCTGAGGACGAACTTGCACGGATCGAACGGTGTCGCGCGATTTGCGTGCATCGTCAGGTGAGTCAACGTCTGGTTGGTAAAAAAAATCGGCGCAGCGCTGAGTTCGAGAAAACGCGCGATTCCAAGCGACCAGTCGAGCGGCTGAAAGAGGAGCAGAAAACCCGTGTTCACGGGCGCGCTCTTTTCCGCCTCTCCACGCAGTAACCGCGCGTCACCGGCGAACTGGCAATCGCCCAGATACATGGCCGATGCGGGGGGCTGTTTAATCAGCTCCGATAACCCCGCGGCGCCAGCAAAGAACAGCACATCCGCGTCGACATACAGCGTCGGTCCCGCGACCGGCAGCGACATAATCAAGGCGAGCTGGCGTCCCGTCGGGTGGCTCGTCAGATAGTTGCGCATTTTCGAGGGCGCATTTGGTTCCCCTTCGGCTGAATTGACGACGCGAACGCAATCGTCGATCTGCTCCAGCAACTCACGGCTTCTCTCTAGGTGAGTGCCATCGGACACGACCGAGAAGCGGATCGGACGTCCGGCATATCGAAGGAAGGACCGGATGCAAGCGATCTGCTCTGGCAGCATCGCTTCATTCGAATAGGAAAAAACCTCGAGCGGAATCGCGGTTCGGGGAGCGAGAGGTCGCCCGACAATGCGCGGGAGCAGACGCCGATAAAGGCTGCGAACCGCGCCGCCTTGCGCACGGGCGAGATGATAGCCGTAGTTCGGCATGTGTCAGGCAGGCGAGAGACGCAGACCGCGAAAGCCGCGATAGCTCATGACAAAATTGAGCAACAGATTCGGTACAGCGGAAAGCAGATTGAAAACCAGCACGCCAGCGACACTCGAGAAATCTGTAAACGGAATCAGCGCGGCCTGAGTGACGAGCGTCAGCGGGATGTAAAGCCATGATCCGGTGATCCAGGCCTTTGCCGCATTCAGTGACCAGAATGTGCCGGTCAATGCCGCAACTACAGCGCCGCCCACCATGAGCACGAGTTCCCGGTGCAGATGAGCGTATTTATTTCCAAGCACAAAAAGGAACTGCGCCGGGAAGAGCGCCGCCGCCGCAGTCACGAGGAGACTAAATCCGGCGACGCCGCCGACGATGGCCGCGTACTGCCACCGCAGCTTGCGCAGACTCTGGCACTTGGCGAACGCGGGCACGAAGATGTTTGCCAGTAGATTGCTCAGCACCGCGAAGATCATGGCGAGCCGTCCGAGCGCGCCAACTTCCGCGACGGAAGTCACGCGCTGTCCAAAGAAGCTGATCAGAAAGACGGTGATCTGTCCTTGGAAGCAGTAGAAGATTGCGTTCGCCGCCTGGCTTTTGATGAAACCGCGCATGGCCCGCCGGTCATCGGCATTTTCCTCAGCCTGTAAATCAATAACTCCTGCGACATAGCGACGCAGCATCCAATACTGAAGCAGGATCGCGGCGCCGCTCACGACCACCGCGATGGCAGCGTTCAAAAAAACGAACATCAAGGCCAGCAATGCCGCGAGCCGGACGAGCGCTCCCGTCAGGTCGATCACCTGGATTCGGCCGATATCGGAGCGAAGGCGCGGCACAACTCCGAGCACACCGACCGCGAACTGAGCGAGCAATCCTGCCAGGATGAGGAAGACGAGAATCGTGGTGTAGAGAAGCGAAGCACCGTTTCTCACCAGCATGAACGAGAGGACCGGCGAGATGGCGAGAATCGCAAACGCTCCTAGCTTAATGCGCATGCGGAGCGCGGTGCTGATTAGTTCGCCAAACCGGTGTGCATCATGCCAGACGCGGCCTCCAATTGAGATCAAGCCAATGCTGATCCCGATATCGGCGAGTAGGTTGATCGTGCCCTGCATCGTGTTCGCGATCGTAAAGAAGGCGTACTCGCGTTGATCAAGACGGCGCACGAGAAGGATTCCGCTGAGAAAACCAATCATCTGCACCACGACCTGGATCGAGGCAAAGCTGCCGACGATGCGCGCGCGCTGGTAGGCGCGGCGCAGCATCGGAGCGGACGCCTCGTTGAGCAGCGGTGGTGAGATGGGTCCGAAGAAGCTCATCCCGCGCGTGCCCTAAGTGAGGAGATGGGGCGTAACACCACGGAGACTACCGGCATTCGCCAAAACGAAGCTGATCGAGCGCGAACGCGTTCGAACTTAGGATCTGACACCCCGCGACGACTTAAGAGGATTGGACGGACTTAGCCTGCAACGGGCGCGCAGAGGCGAGGTCGTCGCGCTCTTCTTCAGGCACTGGAGTGTTGTAATACTCTGAATACTGGTAGTAATAGTATTCCGGCAGCGAAGTGTCGACGTAGTTCAAAATCACCCCGGGCACATTGACCTGCCGATTGTAGAGTAACTCGAGCGACTTCCGGGTGAGGCGGGCTGAGGTGTAGGAAAGGCGGACGACGAAGAGCGTCGCGTCAATCTTCGGCGCGAGACTGGTCGTGTCGTCCGCGGCCAGAATCGGCGAGCTATCGATGATGATGTAGTCGAAGTGCTGATATATTTCCTTCAGGAACGTGTCGGTGGAACCGCGCAGCAGATGCTCGCTCGGCTGCGCGAGAGTTCGGCCGCGGGGTAGGAGCGAAAGTGTCGGGTACGATGTGGGCACCACCACTTCCTTCCAATTCACCTCCTGCTTGAGCACCTCGGAAAACCCGATCCGAGAGGAGATGCCGAACGCTTCGCGAAGGGCGCCGCGGCGCAGGTCTCCGTCGATCAGCAGAGTGCGTGCGCCGGAAAGCGCCATCGTTATGGCGAGGTTAGCGGAAATGGTCGATTTGCCTTCGTTCGGCACCGCACTGGTGACGAGCAGCGTCTTCGGCCGCGGACCATCGTAGGGCATAAAAAAGAGCGACGAGCGAATGTTGCGGTACGATTCGGCGAAGATGTGCCGCGCGTCGTCCGGTTGCAGCAGCGTGACCTTGCCCTTAACCTTCTCTTTTGGAATCTGGCCAAGAACGCTCTCCGAGAATTGATGTTGGAATTCGCCGAACGAAGCCATCCGGTCGTCGATCCGATCGAGCAGTAAGAGGATGCCGAGCCCGGCGAGCGCACCACAGCCAAGTCCGATGAGAAGACTTTTCACCAGACCGGGACGCACGGATGTCGGTGCGGTAGCCATTTCCATGATCGCGATCTGATCGCCGCTATCCATGACCTGGGAGACACTAACCGATTTCAGATCGTTCGTGAGGCGATCGTAGAGCTGCTTGGAACGGTCGACTTTGCCTTTGATGCGGTTGAACTGCGCCAGCCGCTGACTGAGATCGAGCGCTTTGGTTTCCCATTCCTTGATGTTGGTCTGGAGATTCTCCATCTGTTTTCCGATGGATTTTTTTCGCGTCTCGAGCTTCTCCACCGCGTCGGCACGGAAAAGTTCGATCAACTTTTCTTGCTTCGTGACCTCGTCGTTAAGTTTCAGAATTTTCGGATGTCGCGGGCGCAGGTCTTTCGAAAGGGTATCGCGTTCTGCCTTTAAAAGCTGAACCTGCTGTTTCGCCTTCAAATATTCCCCTTCCGGTCCCACGTCGGAGAAAGGCATACCCTCCGCCTCGGTTGGTTGCGCAGCGGGCGATGTTTCGGGCTTGACGGCTTGTCCCCGGTCGAGGTTCTGGTCCAGATCGAGTTTTTCGAGCAGCTGGTACTCGGTCTTGAGCTGCGCAAACTGCTGATTGAGCCTCACGAGATAAGCGGCGGCGCTGTTCCCCTCCTCCTGGATGAACCCGATATTATTCTGCTTCTGGAATTCGAGCATTTCGTCCTCCGAATTCCGCAGATCCTTTTCGACCTGAATCAGGTTTTCCGTAATGCCGGTCGTAACGTTATGGCTTTGGTCCTCGCGCATCCCTTTTTTGAAATCGAGATACTTCTGCATGACCGCATTGAGGTAGGCCTGGGTATACTCCGGCGTGGTGCCGATGCCCTGCAGATCAAAGATCGAGGTGCGCGGCTTCTGCGCGACGTTGATTTCTACCGGCACGGGTTGCAACTCGGGATGAGTGGAACGAACGAGTGCCTCCGCGCTCCGCCGCACTTCGGCGCTTTGCATCAACTGAATCTGTGTGCCGTAGAAGTTCACGTTGTCTTCGCTGTAAACCGCGCTCTGGCTTATGTTCAACTTGCCCGAAAGCATCATCTTGCTCGTGGACAAGTATGAGGGCGGCGTCTGGTAGATGAGCCAGGACTGGACGAAGAGGCCGAGGCAGATTGTCAGCAACGGAATCCACCAGCGCCGCAGCAACAGCGATTTGTAGCGGTGGACGCGCGTGATGAACGAATTCGTCCAGGAAGCCGAAGGTGAGCGTTCGAGAGCGGCGGGTTGCATACTTACATGTTGATCAGCCGCTGCGGCACATAGATCTGATCGTCGGGATGGACCACCACATCCTCTTCGGTGTGGCCCTCTTCAATCACTCGCTTGAGATCGACGACCTGGTCACCGCCGCCTTTGCGCGTCAGCTTCACTTTTCGTTTGTTCGCGAAATCGCCAAAGCCACCGGCGCGGATCACCGCTTTGCTGACGGTGTAAGCTTCATCCGCCGGAATTTCCTGTGGACCCTGCCCCTTGACGGAGCCGTAGACATATACTTTCCCACGTGATTTTTCGCTGACGTGGTCGACGGCGAGAATCACCGTGGCGTGATAGTAATATTCCCGCTCGAGCGCGCCCTTGATGTTGTAAGCCAGCTCTTTGCAGCTCCTTCCTTCCGCCTGCACGAGCCCGATGTACGGAACTTCGAGCTCGCCGTTGTCGTTCACGCGCAAATGTTGTGATTCATTATCGCGATCCTCGACCACGCGGAAACTGACGTAATCGTTCGAACCCAGCTTCTTACGGTCATCTAGCACGTTCATCGAATTGGTCCGCATAACCGTGCTGGTCGTGGGTTGATCGACGGGCGCCGCCTTTGGGATGGACGGCAAAGGCGTCGCCTCTTGCGCGGCTGCAGACTGGGCCGTGACAAGCGACGCAGCTAGGAAGGAGCTACAAATCCAATTTTTCATGTGTGACGTCGACGTCTTCAGAAGCTATAGGTACCGTCGAACGAAATGCGGTTCTGCCGATAATCGCGCAACGGCTGGTCCGAGTCCTTCTGAGTATACTGGTAGCGCGCGCCGAGCGTGATGTGCGGGGTCAGTTGATACCCGACAGCAACCGCGCCGCCGTAGCGATGGATGTGCTCTGCGACGAACGGGAAGACCGAGCCGCCGGAATCGTCGGCATCCTCGTAGAATAGTTCGGTCGAGAGCAGCGTGTGATAAAGAATGTTCCAGGTCGCCGTGTGCCGGATGTAATTCAGGGTAATGAAATTTGAGTTCACCCCGAGCTGCGTCTCGTGACCGATGGCGATACTGTGGGTGAGGACGCGATTGACGCGATGTGAGAGAAGTGCGTTTGCGTAAAAGTCGTTCAGATCGTGAAAATCACCGACGAATCCAGTGTCATCGAAAGTGATTTGCTGATAGCCACCTGCGACGCGCAGCTTCAAGTAGTTCGTCAGCTGTGTCTCCACGAAGCCGCCCACCGTAACGGTGTTGGAGTCGTTCAGAACATTCTGGTCATAATAGGCCGCGACGTAGCTCGATTCGATCCCGACACCCGTGGTTGAGGTGAGGGTAAAATCGAGACTTGCCGAGATTTCTTCGGCGTTCCGATTGAGATAATCGAAATCGCTCGTGGTCGAGATGTAGGTGTAGTGGTCGTA
>JBDTYN010000106.1:0-5825 GCA_040005675.1 Chthoniobacterales bacterium | reverse complement strand
TTAGCTGCGCTGCTCAATGCTCTGGAGTGCTTGCGCACAGAAATCCCCGCGGGCGAGCACTCGATCACGCTCCGATGCGGCGGAGTGCGCCCTCCGCTGCTGCGACAATCTCGGACGCCGATTCGTGTTCTGCCATTCGGTTCCGAGGCGGACGTAGAAGCGGATCTCGAAACGGCGGACCTGCTCTACCTTCCGCTCCCGTTCGACGATGTTCATGATGCTTTCGTCCGATTCAGTCTTTCGACGAAGCTGATCACTTATATCGGGAGCGGTATCCCGATATTGTATCACGGGCCCGAGACCGCGACGGCGTTCCATCTGCTGCGGGATGCGAAGGCAGCACTGCTTGGCACCACATTGGATTCGGCCGCGATCGCAGCCACGCTACGACACTACGCTGAGCATGGCGACGAGGGCGGGTGCGCAGAGAACGCACTGCGACTTGCGCGGTCCGAGTTCATGCTCGGCACGATTCGCGAGCGCTTCTGGGATTCGATCCAAGGCTGTTTAGCAACATGATTTCAAGGCCGTCAGCCGAACGAATTTGTCGGTGCCGATTTCCGTCATGACCAAAACAGTTTTGCAGCTCCTGCCGCGGACTCCGGGGACTTTTGACGGCGTCGGCGACTACGCTCTCAACCTTGCCCAGCTTTTGGTCACGCAATACGGGATCGGGAGTGTTTTCGCAATTCGCGAGCACACTCCCGGCCAGGGCCCCGCGCAACTTGAAGTTCTGCCGATGGATAACAATGGCATAGCGGCGGCGGAAGCGGCTGGGAAGTTTGCTGGCGTCGTTTTGCACTACGCAAATTACGGCTACCAAAAGCGAGGAGTTCCGACGTGGCTGCCACGATTCATCAACGGGCTTCGTCGTGCGATTCCGGGGCGCCTGGTCACCGTTTTCCATGAGCTATATGCGTCCGGTCCGCCGTGGGGTAGCGCATTTTGGCTGCGGCCCCTCCAAAAACGGATCGCGACGCAGATTTCCGCGCTTTCGGATTGTTGCATGGTCAGCAACGAAACCACTGCCGAACAATTGCGCGCGCTCAACCCCGCCGCTGCAATCACCGTTCAACCCGTTCCTTCAACGTATGGTGAACCGGTTCTGACGTTGCAGCAGATCAGGCAGCGCGACCCCCATCGCTGGGCGCTCTGCGGTGGTACCGCGCTTTTGGAGCGTTCCCTGCGCTCGTTCTCGCAACTCATTTCCAAAATCCCCGCGGATGTCCGGCCGCGGGAATTGCTCCTGCTTGGCGGTCGCGAAAGTGCATCTCTCCGGGCGGCAGCAAAAGAACTGAAACCCCTGCGCACTACTTATCTTCCAGAGATCTCGGCGGCTAATGCTTCCGAAAGACTGGCGACGTGTTCCTACGGCTGGATCGACTACTTCGACGATGAGCGGGTGCCGCTTTCGCTGATTCTCAAATCGTCATCTTTTGCCGCTTATTGCGCCCACGGCCTCGTCCCAGTATTCCCGCGCGGCGGTTCTCCGTTTGGCGTGCTCGAAGATTTATTGCCCGGTCCATTTTATATTGACGCGCGCGGCTCTTCGTTGCCGCAGGAGCAGGACGCGGGGAAGACAGGATTCGAGCATCTGGAATGGTATCATCGCCGTGCGGCAATCCACGTGCTAGGCCGACGCCTCGCAAGCCTTGTCTCGCCGGGTAAAGAACCGAGCGAAACTGTTCCGGCCACGGAGGCAAAGTGATTGCTGCTGCGGAGCTGCATATTGCTACGCAGCCTGCTCCGATCTGCCCAGCTTGTGGAGCGAGTGGCAATGTCGCGCTGACCAACTGTCGGGATTATGTCTGCGGGCTGCCCGGCGCATGGTCATTCCGCGAATGCACGCGATGCCACTTACTGTGGCTCGATCCGCGACCCACGGGGGAATCAATTCCGCTCCTTTATCCTCCGAGATACGGATTCACCCGCTCGCCGGTGGTCTCCGAGATAGGGAACGAAAATACGTTTACAGGCTCGGTAAAGTTGGCCCTCGTCGAGCGCGTCTATGGTTACCCCGGAGTGAGGTCGCTCGGGCGGTCCGATCTTGGAGCGCGACTGGGCGACCTGTTTGCCCCTGTTCTTTCACTGGCACGAAAAGCCGGTTATGCCGTTCGATTTTTGCCGGCTCGTCCAGGCGGAAAGCTTCTCGATGTCGGCTGCGGGAACGGCTCGTTCCTCCATCTCATGCGTCGCCTTGCATGGGAAGTGCAAGGAATCGAGCCCGATCCGGAGGCGGCCGCGATCGCCGCGGCGCAAAATCTTTGCGTGGAAGTGGCGGATGTGACGCGTGCCGAACTCCCTGACTCTTATTTCGACGCCATCACTTTGACGCATGTAGCCGAGCATTTTCCCGCGCCCGCCGCGGCTTTCGCTACCCTGGCGCGCGCGTTGAAACCGGGCGGGATCATCGTGAGTATCTCGCCGAATCCCGCGGGCGTGGTGAGGCGATTGTTTGGAAACAAATGGTATCAACTGGACCCGCCGCGTCATTTCGTCATCCCGAGCGAGCGGGCTTATCGGGCCATCCTCGAGCCACTGGGATTCAATGTCCAAATCTGGACGAGTATGCGAATGAGTTATTGGGCCATTCGGGAGAGCATGAGCATCGCTCGGGCAGGCGCTGCGCATCGCAGTGGTGGTGGGTTTTTGTCGCGCCTGCTTCACATCGGCGTCGTGATGGTTTCGTTTTTGCTACCCGGGTCAGGCGAGGAGGTGATTTGTTATGCCACTAAAAAGTGAGCCACAGCTCACTCTTGCGGTGGTGCATTGGAACCGACCGGCGGAGTGCGCCGCGACCGTGCGGCTGTTCCTCGCGCAGGAGGGGAAACTCCACGTCGTGATCGTCGATAACGATTCGGAGTTGTCGGCCTACGAAACGCTACGCGCAGAACTAGGCGAGAACGCGGACTTCGTGCGCTTGCCGGAAAACAAGGGATGGGGGGGAGCGTTGAACGTGGTCCTGAAATCCTGGCTCGACTCCGAGACGACTGAATGGTGCGCGATCAGCGCACATGATGCAGTGCCGCAGGAAAATTGTCTTTCGCTGCTGCTGGCCGCTGGCGCAGCGGACCCGCGCGCTGGCGTTGTCTGCCCTCAATACCCCGATGGGGTCGTGCCGCATTTATCCGCGTTGCGTGGCGTATTCTATTCGGCAGGAGCGGCGAGATCAGAGGGGGTTGCGCAGCGCGTCGATGTGCCACACGGGACCCTTATGCTGGTGCGCCGAAGTTGTTTGTCGGAGATCGGTCTCTTTGATGAACGCTATTTTGCGTATGGCGACGAACATGAACTCGGCGCACGCGCTCGGCGCCGTGGCTGGCACGTCCTGATGGTCTGGGGCGCGGTCGTGACGAATCCCGGCACCTGGACGCCAAGCGCGCTCCGCAGCTATTTATTTGCGCGCAATTCCCTGCTGCTGGTCCGTGATTATTTCGGCCGGCTGAGCGGGTTCCTTCGCGCGGCACTCATACTTGCAAATACCGTACGTCTGCTCTTCAAGTCGCCGCGCCAGGAATTCGCGTTTTCCAGCAACGCTCGACTCGCCGCGGTGCGGGATTATTTCCAAGGCCGATATGGTCGTCCGCGAGACAGATGAAAATCCTTTTTTCCTCCTACGCCTTCCATCCAAGTGTCGGTGGGATCGAATCGGTCTCGGCTATTCTGGCAGAGGAATTCGTCGCGGCAGGACACGCCGTCGAGTTAATCACCGAGACTGGCGGCGCAGCCGACTCACCGAGCAGCTTCGGCCTCACCCGCCAGCCAACGGTGCGCCGCATGATGCAGTTGCTTCGCTGGTCGGACGTTCTCTTTCAAAACAACATCAGTTTGCGCAGCCTCCTCCCCGCGCTCTTGATGCGGAAGCCGGTCGTGGTCGTTCACCAGACCTGGATTAGAAATGTTCAGGGGAAGACCGGGTGGAACGACCGCGTGAAACGTGCGGTCCTGCGACGTGTCACAAACATCGCGATCAGTCAGGCTATCGCGGACGACATCAGCACGCCATGCACGCTCATCCCCAACCCCTATCGCGACGATCTCTTTCGGCTCCTGCCGGAACTTTCTCGAGAAAGAGCGTTGGTTTTCCTCGGCAGGCTCGTTTCAGATAAAGGCGTCGATCTCCTGCTCGAGGCGATGACACTTCTTCGGAGGGACGGCCTCAAACCGGATTTGACGGTGATCGGCATTGGACCTGAGAGCGAAAATCTGCGCCGCACGGTTCGCGAGCTGGGGATAGACGGGCAAGTCAACTTCGTGGGCGGACAAGCTGGCGAAGAACTCGTTCGGCTTCTGAATCGGCATCGCGTGATGGTGATCCCGTCGCTTTGGGCAGAGCCGTTCGGTGTGGTCGCGCTCGAAGGTCTCGCTTGCGGATGCGTGCCGGCGGGTTCTGAGCAGGGCGGACTGAAGGAGGCGATTGGTCCGTGTGGGTTAACCTTCCAAAACGGCTATGCAACAGCTTTGGCAGAATGTCTGAAAACTCTGCTCACCGATCCCTTGCGTGAGGAGGAATTGAGGCGGCGGGCACCACCGCACCTCGCGCGCTTTCGTGCGCAACAAATCGCCGGAGAGCACTTGAAATTACTGGAACAGATCGCGCGATGATTCTGCTCTCCCATCCAACGGGCAACGAAAACGTGCGGCAAGCCGCACTCGCGCTGCGCGAGGCGGGGCTGCTGCACGAATTCTGGACCTGCCTCAGCTGGAACTCTGACGGCGTGATCGATCGTTTGTTGCCCTCGCAAATTCGGCAGCAACTACGACGCCGTTCGCTGCCGAGGGCTTTGCGCAAGGTCGTACGGACCGTTCCTGTGCTGGAACTGGCACGACTCGTCGCCGGCTTCGCCCGATTTCCGTATTTGTCCGCGCATGAAACGGGTCTGCTCAGCATCGATGCGGTCGTTCGTGACCTCGATCACAAAGTTGCCACGCGCCTGACGAACACGAAAAATATCCGGCTTGTCTATGCGTACGAGGATGGGGCCGGTGAAACTTTTCGTGCCGCCAAATCGCGAGACATTCGGCGCCTCTACGATCTCCCTATTGGCTACTGGCGGGTTGCGCAAGGCATCTACGCCGAAGAACGGGCGCGCGAGCCGCAGTGGGCGGCAACCCTGACCGGTACCAGCGATAGCGAAGGAAAACTGACGCGCAAAGAAGAGGAATTGCAGTTGGCCGAGCACGTGATCGTCGCGAGCAGCTTCACGAAACGCACGCTTTCGGCCGCAGCCTTTCCGGGCTCCGTAACCGTTGTGCCCTACGGCGCGCCATCGGTGACGAGCGACGAGATTGTGGTTCGTTCCGGTCCGCTGCGCGTTCTCTTCGTTGGTTCGTTAGGTCAACGCAAAGGACTCTCCTATCTTCTCGCCGCCGTTGAATCGTTGGGCCCGCGAGTCGAGTTGACGCTGCTCGGCCGGAAAGTGGTCGAGAACTGTCCACCTTTAAACGACGCAGTGCTCCGGCATCGTTGGATTCCATCGCTCGGACGTGCGGAGTTGCTGGAGGAAATGCAGCATCACGATGTGCTGGTTCTCCCATCCTTGTTCGAGGGCTTCGGGCTCGTCATCCTCGAAGCGATGTCCCAAGGTTTGCTCGTGATCACGACACCGAACACAGGTGGACCCGATGTGATCGAGGAGGGCCTCGATGGTTTTATCGTCCCATTGCGCTCCGCCGAAGCGATCGCGGCGCGCTTGGAGGCGCTCTCCACAAACGCCGACCTGACCCGGGCCATGAGAGTGGCGGCGCGGGAAAAGGCCGACAAATGCCATTGGACGGACTATCGCAGATCGATCGTGCGGGTGGCACAGGAGATGTTGCCTGAA
>JBDTYN010000105.1:0-16032 GCA_040005675.1 Chthoniobacterales bacterium | reverse complement strand
CCGCTGCCTCCGCGCGAATTGATCTTCTTCAACGGCCTTGGTGGATTCACGCCTGACGGCCGCGAATACGTCATTACCTTGCAACCCGAGCCGCCGGGTTCTTCGCCGCAAATGTCGGCAAAAACTCCTAGCCGGGGCGACACAACTCCGGCGCCGTGGATCAATGTCCTGGCCAACCCCTCCTTTGGCACGGTCGTCTCCGAAAGTGGCAGCTCCTACACCTGGCTCGAAAACAGCCACGAGTTTCGTCTTACCCCGTGGAACGACGACGCAGTCAGCGGTCTTTCCGGTGAAGCATTTTACATTCGCGATGAAGAAACCGGCGAGTTCTGGTCGCCTTCGCCGTTGCCTGCCCGCGGAACGACTCCTTACGTCATCCGCCACGGCTTTGGTTACACCATCTTTGAGCATACCGAACATGGAATCTTCTCCGAGACATCAGTCTATGTGGCAATGGATGCGCCGGTTAAATTTGTGTCGCTCAAGCTGCGCAATCTCACGGGGAATTCGCGGCGTCTCTCGGTGATTGGCTACTGGGAATGGGTGCTGGGTGAGCTGCGCAGCAGGTCTTCAATGCACGTTCAAACGGAGATTCATCCGCAGACCGGCGCGTTACTGGCGCGCAATCCCTACAACACAGAATTTGGGGGGCGGATCGTTTTTGTGGATGTTAACGAAACCGGGCGCTCCGTGACCGGCGACCGGAAGGAATTCCTTGGCCGAAATGGAACGCTGGCTAATCCCGCGGCGCTCCAGAAGGTGCGGCTTTCCGGAAAGACCGGCCCAGGCCTTGATCCCTGCGCCGCGCTCCAGTTCACCTTCGATGTGCCCGCGCAGCAGACGAGGGAAGTAACCTTTCGCCTGGGCGCGGGTCGCAATCTCCAGGATGTGCAGGAACTGATCCGCCGTTACCGCCAGCCTGATGCACCCCGCAAGGCCCAGGAAGGAGTCTGGCATTACTGGAATCACACACTCGGCGCGGTCAATGTCGATACCCCAGACCCGGCGACCAACCTCATGACTAATGGCTGGCTTTTATATCAAACCTTGAGCTGCCGCATCTGGGGCAGGAGCGGTTTCTATCAATCCGGCGGCGCGTTCGGATTTCGCGACCAATTGCAGGACGTGATGGCGCTGCCGCATGCCGAGCCAGCCTTGATGCGGGAACACCTGCTGCGCGCGGCGGCGCGCCAATTCCGTGAAGGCGATGTCCAGCACTGGTGGCATCCACCTTCGGGCCGTGGCTCGCGCACTCATTGTTCCGATGACTACCTATGGCTGCCCTATGCCACCTGCCGATACGTCCATTGCGTGAACGACACCGGCGTTTTAGACGAGCAGATTCCGTTTTTGGATGGCCGCCCGGTGCAGCCTGAGGAAGAAGGCTACTACGATTTGCCTAACCGTTCGGAAGAGACGGGAACCCTCTACGAGCATTGTGTGCGCGCCATCGAGCATGGCCTTCGCTTCGGCGGGCACGGCCTGCCACTTGTTGGCAGCGGTGACTGGAACGACGGCTTCAATTTGGTGGGTGCCGAAGGACGCGGTGAAAGTGTCTGGCTGGCCTTCTTTTTGTTCGATGTCCTGACTCAGTTTGCGGAAGTCGCGCGCCGCCATAATGACCTTTCCTTCGCCGAGCGTTGTCTGGCGCAAGCGGCGCAATTGCAGAAAAACATCGAGCGCCACGCCTGGGACGGCGAATGGTATCGACGCGCCTATTTCGACAACGGCGAGCCACTCGGTTCCAAGGTAAGTTCCGAATGCCAGCTGGATTCCATTGCGCAAAGCTGGTCCGTCCTTAGCGGGGCGGCCGATCCGGCACGAGCGCGCCACGGAATGGAAGCCGTCGCGCAACGGCTTGTCCGGCGCGACGCTGGTTTGATGCAGTTGTTCGACCCACCCTTTGATAACTCCCTGCCTAACCCCGGTTATGTCAAAGGGTATCCGCCTGGGATACGAGAAAATGGCGGCCAATACACCCACGGTGCGATCTGGGCCGTGATGGCTTTCGCGCAGCTGGGGCAGATCGAACGGGCATGGGAATTCTTCAACCTGCTAAATCCAATCCATCACGCCGGTACCGCCAGGCAAAGTGCGCTTTACAAGGTCGAACCCTACGTCGTCGCGGCGGACATTTATTCAGTGGAGCCACACGTGGGTCGGGGTGGTTGGACCTGGTACACCGGTTCCGCAGGATGGATGTACCGTCTCGTTACTGAAACTCTTCTCGGTCTAAGGCGGGAAGGCGACAAATTGCGTCTGGAACCGCGCGTGCCCAACGACTGGAGGAGTTTCAAAATTCATTACCGTTATTATGAAACGGTGTATCACATTACGCTCACGCCATCTGCGGATCCCGCAGCAAAAGCCGCGCAAATTTTTGCCGATGGCCAGCAACTTTCGGAAGAAACACTCTCCCTTTTCGATGATCGCCGGGAACACCACGTTGAGGTCCGGTTTCCTAAGAGGTCCTCTGACAAATAATGGGGTTATTCGGAGCGCCACGGAAATTCGACCACCATTGCTTCCCCGAATGCTGGCCTGCTGGTCGAAGCGGTTTGATCTGGCCAATGGGAACTACAAGAAACGACGCGACAAAAGGCAGACAGTGAGATCTCCCCGCTTTATTCATTATAGCTTCTGCGAAGACTCATTTGCTTGATTCGATGAAAATTGCTGCTGCTCAGATTTTCTGCTCCGTTGGCGATCTCAACGCTAACCTGCGTAAGATTCACGAATTTTCTTCCGGCGCTAAAGAGGCCGGCGCGGAGCTGGTTGTCTTTCCCGAGATGGTTGATACCGGTTATTCAATGCCAGTTATTCGGACCTGCGCGACTGCCTGGACTGAAGGAGCCGTGCCCAAACTGAAACAGATCGCGAAGACTCTTTCCATAGCAATTGTCGCCGGCGTTTCGGAACGGGAGGGGGCATGCATCTACAACTCGCAAGTATTTATCGCTGCGGATGGTGCAATCATTGCGAAGTACCGTAAAACACACCTCTTCGCGGAAGCTCCCATAGAAGAACACAAGTGCTTCTCTCCAGGCAATCGCTTCAGCAGTTCCGAGTACGCGGGGCTGTGTGTCGGACTTAGTATTTGTTACGACCTTCGCTTTCCTGAGGTCTATCGAAGCCTCGCAGTCGAAGAGGGTGCCAATGTCTTTGCGATCTCGTCTGCGTGGCCGTTTCCACGAGTGGATCATTTCCGGACTCTTGCCTTGGCGCGCGCAATCGAAAATCAGAGTTATGTCGTCGCTGCAAACCGCGTCGGCACGGATGACGAGGTCTCCTTCTGCGGTTCATCGACGATTATCGATCCTTATGGGACATTAATTAGATCCGGCTCGGCCGACCGCGAGGAGCTTATCCACGCTGAAGTCTCCCAGGGGATTGTCCAGTCGGTGCGAAATCAAATGGCGGTCTTCGCTCATCGCCGGCAGGAGCTTTATTCAAAGCATCCTGCGTAGGGTTTCAGGGCGTCGCCGATCGCTGCCGCCTTGGAAGATGAGAAAAGGTCAGGTTCCCAACAGATAAATCGCGCTCAAGGCCAGCAGGAAATAGGGCACGAGAGTAGCAGCTCCTGGATAATCCTTCGCCACGCGCTGTCCGAAGAACAGAGCCGTAATCGAGACAGCCGCAATGACGGCGCCGTAGAACGCAAAGGTGGAATCCCGCGTTAACAGGAGCAGGACGAAACCAATCGCGCTCAGAGCCCCTGCTGCCATCTCCAGAATGGTGACTGCCACGACCATTGCGGGCACAACCCCAGCGAGCGGACTCTTGGCGAAATGTCCCTTTAGCCAATCCAGGTTGCCGCGCCGGTCCAGTATCTTGTCTATCCCGGACTGTAGAAAGAGAATCGCAAGAAATCCTGAAACCAGGATCTGCATCAGGTATATTGCGGCGCTTGCAGTTTTCACTGTCCGTAGTCAGTCACGCTTGGCGGTTCCGTCTCGCGCATCCAACGACGGTAACAACGGAGGATATTTCGCTGCAAGCCTTACGATCGTGTTCATGCCACGCCATGTCCCCAAAGTTTTGACCAGTTTCTCGAAACGAGCATTTGAAAATCTCGATTTGCTCTGAACTCTCTGGCAGAGCCAATAGACTTCGCGCCCACGGACTTCAAAGTCGTCGATTTCACTCTTCAAAGCCATCACCGATTTCGCCGCCGCGACGCCTGGCGGTTCATTCAGAAAGCCCACACTGAAGGTCCGCGCAGAACGCAGCTGCGATTCGTGAAACGGCTGGTGTCGCGCCACGACTGCTATTTCGGACTCCGTTCGAATAAACACTTTGACCTCGTAGCCGAGTGATTTCCGAAGCTGTTCTTCAAGCCTCTGCTGCAGCGCACCAACATTCATGGCAGGCGGAGAGAAGATTACGTTTCCGCTCGCGATAAAGGTCTCGACTCCTTTGCAGCCCACAGCCTCGAACTGCCGGCGCAGCTCCGCCATGGCGACGTTACGGCCGCCAACATTAATGGCGCGGAGAAGAGCGATGAGTCTTGGCAAATAACGCTTGCCTCCAAGTGTCGGACGAGTTTTGCGCTTCCTTTACATCGAGCGTCTCGTGATAGTCCGTATTCCGCATTGCAGTCAGACTGCTGGCGTCCAGTACCTGCCCGGCAGTTTTTATCACAAACAGTAGCACGCAGAAAAGGAATGGGGAGACAACAAAAGGCAATGCCCGAAAACAGTTCGCCACAGTTACAACGTGCCCTGAGTCTGCGCGACCTGGTGCTTTTCAACCTAGTTGCGGTCATCGGCATAACATGGGTGGCCACTGCCGCCAAGGCTGGTCCAAGTTCATTAACGTTATGGCTGCTCGCGGCCATGCTTTTTTTCGTGCCACAGGGTCTTGCCGTCGCTCAGCTTTCTTCCAGTTATCCCGCCGAAGGCGGCATTTATGCCTGGACTAAACGAGAATTTGGGGAAGCGCACGGTTTTCTGTGCGGCTGGTGTTACTGGGTTAGCAATATGCTCTTCTATCCCACTTTGCTTCTCTCCGCAGCCGTCACTGCCACCTACACGTTTGGTCAGGAGGAAAGCGGGCTCGCGAATAACTGGGTTTATGTCCTTTCTTTTACCCTTTTGGCCCTCGCATTGGCTGTTGTGCTCAACGTGGTGGGCGCCGGCACGGGAAAGTGGCTGCAGAATATAGGAGCCGTCGGCGTCTACCTGCCGGGACTCCTGCTCATCTTGCTGGGTCTTTCCGCGGCTCTCACAAAAAACTCGGCTAATCCTTTTACTCTTGCGCAGTTAAAGCCCGACCTAACGAATCTGCCGCTGCTCAATCTGTGGGCGACGATCGCGTTCGCCTTCGCTGGACTCGAACTTTCGTCTACGATGGGCCAGGAAATTCACAACCCAAGCCGGAACCTGCCGCGCTCCATTTATACGGCCGCGCCGCTAGTCGCACTCATCTATATCTGCGGCACGGGCGCGATGCTCTGGCTTGTTCCGCGATCAGAGATCAACATCGTGGCCGGGCCGCTGCAGGCCATCGCCAACGGCATGCGAGATTATGGAAGGGCATGGCGCTGGGTCGTCCCGCTCGCTGCACTTCTCCTCGCGGTCGCGCGAATAGGCGCGCTCGGCGCCTGGCTGACGGGTTCGGCGCGCGTTGCGTTTGTCGTGGGGCTCGACCGCTATTTCCCGCCAGTTTTCGCCAGGGTACACCCTCGGTGGCGCACTCCCTATGTGGCAATCTTGATTCAGGCCCCAATCGCCATGCTCTTTCTCCTGCTCTCCGTGCTCGGCAAAGGAACTACCGTGGAGAGAGCCTTTCTTATCCTGCTCGACATGTCCTTGCTCATCTACTTCATCCCCTACATCTACCTGTTCGTCTGTTTCATTGTCCATTGCCGCAGAAGGCGAAGCAGCGCTGACGGGAGGTTGCTTGTTCCCGGCGGCTCGCGGGGAGCATCGATCATTGGTCTGGGCGGTCTCGCCATCACTCTCTTTGCCATGGTTGTAGCTATGATTCCGCCGCCTGGGACTCTCAACGTCTGGTTTCATGAAGCAAAGGTCGCGGGCGGATCACTCTTACTCGTCTTTCTCGGCGTTATGATCTACTGGCGCGCGAAAACAAAAGAGTGGCATTCGGACCTTCGCGGTTCCGGCCAAGGCTAAAGGAATCTCTCGCCAACTGGTCGAATCCCGTCGCTGGCGATTCGCGTCGAAGAGGCGCCGGTTCCGTATCGTGGAACCGGCCATAATCAGCTCGTAATCTCGCCCTTTGTAAGGGAGGCATTTGCGGAGATTCATATTTTGCGCGGGACAGGGCCGACGCCACGTCGTACGAATTCGTTGCCTGTAAAGTAGATTTACTTGAAAGCCATCTCGTGCCTCGGTATCAAACCGAGCGACTCAAACCGTTTTTCGCCGTGAATCATACCCAAGCCGCCTTGCCTCGCCGGTCGTTCGGAGAAACAATGCGCCCGGACGCGTGGTGGAGGCAGCCCCTCCTGGTTTTTCTCGGTCTCGGGATGTTCGTTGTCTATTCCACCTGGGCTGCGTTTCAGGGAACCAACTATTTCTTTGGTCCGTATCTCTCGCCCTTTTACTCGCCGGAAATCTTTGGACCTTCGCCGCATAGCTGGTTCGGACCGAAGCCAGGGTGGTGGCCCGGCTGGCTCCTGTTTTCGCCTGCGCTCCTGATTCTCTGGGCACCGGGCGGACTCCGGTTGACCTGCTATTATTACCGGGGCGCTTATTACAAGGCGTTTTGGGCGGACCCACCCGCCTGCACGGTGGGCGAACCGAGGAAAACCTACCTCGGCGAACGCTCGTTCCCGCTGATCATGCAGAACGTGCACCGTTACTTTCTCTACCTCGCCATCCTTTTTATCGTCGTTCTCACGATCGATGTTCTGAAGGCGATGTGGTTCGCTAATCCGACCACCGGTCGCGGTTCGTTCGGAATCGGCGTGGGCACACTCGTGCTCGCGACCAATGTCGTCCTGCTCGGCGGTTTCACGTTTGGCTGTCACGCCCTGCGGCATCTGGTTGGCGGATTTCGAGATCAACTCTCAAAGTCTCCCGCTGGCTATCGGCCATATGCCTGCGTCACCTGTCTGAATCGCCGCCATATGCTCTGGGCGTGGCTGAGCCTGTTCTGGGTCGGCTTCTCAGATCTTTACGTGCGGCTTTGCTCGATGGGAATCTGGCACGATTTCCGGCTGCTCTAGCGCCAGCGCAAATGGCCGAGTACGAGACATTCCAGCATGACGTTCTTGTCATTGGCGGCGGTGGCGCTGGGCTGCGCGCGGCGATCGAAGCGTCCGCGGCAGGCGTTTCGGTCGGACTGATTTGCAAGTCGCTCCTCGGCAAAGCGCACACGGTCATGGCGGAAGGCGGAATCGCCGCGGCGCTCGCGAACGTGGACGACCGCGATAACTGGCGAGTCCACTTCGCCGACACGATGCGCGGCGGCCAATACGTAAACAACTGGCGGATGGCCGAGCTGCACGCGCAGGAAGCGCCCGATCGCGTTCACGAACTCGAGGCGTGGGGCGCGGTTTTCGACCGGACGAAAGACGGCCGGATTCTGCAACGGAATTTCGGCGGACACAAATATCCCCGGCTCGCGCACGTCGGAGATCGCACCGGTCTCGAGATGATACGGACGTTGCAGGATCACGGGGTTCATCAGGGCATCGATGTGCACATGGAGTGTACCGTGCTGACGTTGTTAAGGGAGGGCGAGCGTGTCGTCGGCGTCCTCGCTTACGATCGCGAGCGCGGCCGCTTGAAAATCTTCCGCGCCAAAGCCGTCGTGCTTTGCACCGGCGGCATCGGACGGGCTTTCAAAATCACGAGTAACAGCTGGGAGTATACCGGCGATGGCCACTCACTCGCGTATGAAGCCCGGGCCGAATTGATCGACATGGAATTCGTGCAATTTCATCCCACCGGAATGGTTTGGCCGCCAAGCGTGCGTGGGATCCTGGTAACCGAAGGCGTCCGCGGCGAGGGCGGCATTCTGACGAACAACGAAGGCAAGCGCTTCATGTTTGCCGACATTCCCGATAACTACAAAGCGCAGACCGCTGACTCGGAAGACGAAGGCTGGCGTTACTGCCAGGGCGACAAGAATGCGCGTCGTCCGCCGGAGTTGCTGACGCGCGATCACGTCGCCCGCTCGATCGTACGCGAAATCAAAGCCGGGCGCGGCACTCCGCACGGCGGAGTGTTCCTCGATATCTCGTGGATCAAACAAAAGGTGCCGAACGGCGCGGATTACATCAAACGCAAGCTGCCGAGCATGTATCACCAGTTCAAACAGCTGGCGGACATCGACATCACGGAAGGGCCGATGGAAGTAGGGCCGACAACGCATTATGCGATGGGCGGAATTCGGGTCGATCCCGAGACACAGATGTCGCGGGTGCCGGGCTTATTCGCCGCAGGGGAATGCGCCGCAGGTATCAACGGTGCGAACCGGCTGGGAGGTAATTCGCTCTCAGACTTACTGGTCTTCGGTAAGCGCGCGGGGGAATTCGCTGCGAAGTTTGCGCAGGAAAACAATCTTGGCGCAGTCGATCACGCGCAAGTCGAAGAGACGGCGCGTCGGGCTCTGGAGCCGTTCGAGCGGGCCGCGAATACGCAAGGAGAAAGCGCATACCAGGTTCAACACGATCTGCAGGAGATCATGCAGGATTGTGTCGGAATCGTGCGCCGCGAAGAGGAAATGCGCGAGGCGCTCGACGCAATCCGGAAACTTTCGGAGCGCGCGACGCGGGTGGGAGTCAGCGGCAACCGCGAGTTTAACCCGGGCTGGCACACGGCGCTCGATCTAAACAATTTGCTCACCGTTTCCGAGGCCGTGACGCGGGCCGCGCTGGACAGAAAAGAGAGTCGCGGCGCGCAATTCCGTGACGATTATCCGGAAAAGGATGAGGCGTTCGGCAAGGTGAACACGATCGTGTGGAAAGGGGCCGATGGCGCGATGCAGATTCGGCGGGATCCGATTCCACCAATACCCGGGCATCTAAAGCAGGTCATCGAAGAGATGAAATGAGCGAGCTCACTCAGTCTGATGGAGCGCACGAGTGCGCGAACGCATTGCGAGTTTGTGTGAGGTCCTTCGCCGTCTCCGCGGCTCAGGATGATGGCAATTGGCGTCGCGCCTGGCCTCTGCAACTTCACGGGAGGGCAAAAGCTCTATGAGCACCGCCGTCTTCAGAATCTGGCGGGGCGACGCAAAAGGCGGCGCCTTCCGCGACTACACGACCGAAGTGTCAGAGGGCATGGTTGTGCTCGATGCCGTGCACGACATTCAAGCGACGCAGGCGAATGACCTGGCCTGCCGCTGGAATTGCAAAGCAGGGAAGTGCGGCTCGTGTTCCGCGGAAGTAAATGGCATGCCGAAACTGATGTGCATGTCGCGCCTGAGCGATCTTCCGCTCGACAATCCGATTACGGTTGAGCCGATCAAAGCGTTCCCGATTGTGAAGGATCTGATCACCGATGTTTCCTGGAATTATCAGGTCAAGAAACGGATTAAAAAATTCAAACCGCGCGCCCCCGATGCTCCGGATGGGACGTGGCGGATGGCGCAGGAGGACGTCGATCGCGTGCAGGAATTCCGGAAGTGCATCGAATGTTTTCTTTGTCAGGATGTTTGCCATGTCCTGCGCGACCACGGCAAACACGATGAGTTCATCGGGCCGCGTTTCCTTATTTACGTCGCCGCGCTCGAAATGCATCCGCTCGACACGGAAAACCGCATCCCGGAATTGCGCGAAGCGCACGGAATCGGTTACTGCAATATCACGAAATGTTGCACGAAGGTTTGTCCGGAGAACATTGAGATCACCGACAACGGCATCATTCCTTTGAAGGAACGCGTGGTGGACCAATACTACGACCCGGTCGCGAAACTGCTGCGACGTTTCACCTCAAAAAAACAATCATGACGCACTGATCAGAGCTCGCCGCCCATGTTCGATCTCAAACCATTGTCAGAAGAAGCAATCCCGGCGGCGGTCGAAAAAGCGGAGCGCTATCGTCTGCTGAACGAGCCGGCGGAGGCGGAGAGTATTTGTCTCGATGTCTTGCAGAGCGATCCCGAGAATCAACAGGCTCTCATTACGCTGTTACTCGCGATCACCGATCGGTTTGGCAAAGGATATGGTGTCAGCGACACGCAGGCGAAAGAGGTGCTGGCGAGAGTGAAAGGAGAATACGAGCGAGCCTATTACGCAGGCATCATCGCCGAGCGCCGCGCGAAAGCGAAGCTTGCCCAGTGCACGCCTTATTCAGCGAGTCAGGCGCACGATCATTTCCGCGAGGCGATGAGCTGGTTCGAAACGGCGGAGGCGATTCGTCCGCCGGGGAACGAGGATGCGCTGCTGCGTTGGAACACATGCGCACGCATAATCACCAAAAACAAACTGGTGCCGCTGGAGGACGAGAAGGTTGAGCTGCCCCTGGAGTAGAATTCAAACGGGGCGGGGCGATCGTCGAGGCCATTTTCTGCCAGCAAGAATTCAGTCGAATTAGGGAAAGCAGGAAAAGAGGCAGAGACACATATATCAAGCAGTTGCGCTTCTTTTTTAGCGAGGAGATCAATGCTGATCCCGGCATTCCATGGGATATGCGAAGAAAGTTTGTTTCGGCGGGACGCCGAAACCAGCACACGAGACGCGTGCGCTACCCAGACATTCGCGCTTTGTGTGTCAACCGTGGCCCGGTTCCGGTTGCCACTTGGCGCTTCAAAAGCGCACCGTCAATTGCCCTGCGACGGTGTGACTATCCGCGGTAGAAAGCCCCTTTTCGTGTTGAAAAGTGTACTGGAGCTTGAGCTGCGTTTGTTCGGTTAGTCGATACGCGAGCGAGGTGTCGAGTCGAAGGATGTCGCGGCTGAACGCGGGTCGCTGTCCGCCGACTTTTTCGACCTCGCCAAAAAACTGCTGGTTCCAGCGCACGGCCGCGAATAGTTGCGGCGCGAATTTATATTTCGCTTCGAGGTAATAGACGAACGTTTCGACCGCGCCGATGCGCGGCATATCGAAGCGGGCCTGAATTACTTCCGCCCAAATCTGCAGGTGATGCCACGCAAAGCTCGCATCCTGACCGAGCACCGTTTCGTGGTAGTCGCCAATCTCGCGGCCGCGGGGGAGAAACGCTTCTGCTTCGGGGCGCAAATAGGCGCCGCGGCTGGCGGAGAAACCGAAGTTCCAGATCGGGCTGGGGCGGAAACCAATACGTCCGCTAAAGGCCGGCCGTGTGAAGCCGGTATCAGTCACGTCCCACGATTCCGGGCGAGCAGCGAGCGCGGCATTTTTCAATTCGAGCGCGCAATCGACTTTCCCGAAACGACCGGAAACCGCTGCGCCCGTAGCATAACTTGGTCCCCAAATGACGGGACTGTGTTCGTATCGGTCATCGAGATTGGCGCGGACGAATTGTGCGCGAGATATCGGCGGCTCGATATCAGACGCAGGCGTCACGTTGTCGTATGGCAGCGGCGCACTAATAAATGGGTTATCCCCAGGAAAGATGTCTGCCGACCCAATTGCCGACGACAATCGAAAACTTCCCGATCTGCAGGTTGAGCTGTCCCTCTTGAAACGGAGTGAATCGCAGCGCGTACTCGTCGAGGCGAACCTGCGCACCGTGATCGCTCGGATCGAATCCGCGATCGGCGCGAGTTTGCGCAAAAAAATAAAACTGCGAACCGAGTTGCGCATCGAGAAACAGCGTTAATCGAGGATTGAAAAGGCCGTCGCTGGCGGTGTCGATCAGGCCCAGGACAGGGCCGTCGAAATGGTAGAGCTCGAGGTCAACGGTGCCGCTGAGACGTGTTCGGACCTCGTTGCCAGCGGCGGTGAAAGTCAGCGTCTGATCCAGCCGCTTGAGAAATTCCTGCGCCTTCACGCGCGCCAGAGCGGTGAGAAGAACGCAGGCGCCAAGGAGCGAACGCATGTCACACATCCGAAGCAGCCGTGATCTGCGCGGCGCCGGCGAGCCGGAAGCGCGCCTCGAACTCGGTCCAATCATCCGCGGAACGCACGAGCTGGAGATCCCCGCGATGGAGGAGCGTCAGCTCACGCGCGAGGTTGAGACCGAGCCCGTGCCCCGGGACATTTTCGCTCACGGCGCCGCGGTGAAAGCGCTCGAAGATATGCTCCTGCGAAGCGAGCTCGATGGTTCGCCCGGTGTTACCGACCCGAAACAAGGCCCACGGGCCATCGACAAAAGCGCTGACCCGCACACGGCCGCCTGGTCGGTTGTACTTGCACGCATTCTCCAGCAGATTCTGCACGATCAAACTGATGTAGCGTCGCTCACCGGCGATTTCGAAACCACGCGGCACCTCGCTTTCGATCCGCAGATTGAGTTCATCAGGCAAAGCGCTCAGGTCGTCGAGCCATTCTGCGACTAATGGCGTCAAATTTACCGCGGCGAAATTGATTTGGAGCGCGCCTGCGTCCATCCGAGACAGGAGGAGCAGGTCGTCGATTACGCCCGTGAGCCGGTATGTTTGATGCAGGAGCGTGGACAACTCGTCGTAGACTTCCCGCGGAAGGTCTTCGCGGGCGAGGAGCGAATCGATTCCGGTCCGCAAAACTGTCACCGGGCTTTTCAATTGATGTGACGCATCGGCCGAGAAACGCGCAGAGCGTTGTAGTTCCGCGCTGGTACTCGCGAGGGACGCTTCGGCTTCGAGGCGGTGGGTCCGATGTTCCTCAGATTGGATGGCGAGTTTTTCGACGGGTCGAGAAAGTCGAGCGGATGCGACGTGGCTAGCCCCGAGCGCGCCCATCAGACGCAGCGCGCCCGCCCCAAGTATTTTCGTGCGCAAGCGCCGCTGGCGCGCGAGCGTCGGGTTGAGCGGATACAGGCAAATCTCTTATGCCGGCGGATAAGCCGATGCGGGATTCAGGCGTTGATGAAACAACAGATGGGGCAACGCATTCACCCGCGTTTCGACACTTCGCCCCCCGTGTTCCGGCATCCTGATCGCTTTTGCTACTTCGCGGCCGAGACTGGCACTCGCCTCCGCGCCTAACGCCGGGATGTGGATCTGGCTGTCGATCCAGAGGCCCGCTTTCATACCGCTGCCGGCGCGTTTGCTGACAACAGGGGCCGGTTTGAACCCTGCGAGAAGGGCAGCGATGACTTCGCCCGTTTCGGTGGAAAAAATCGGCGTGGCAATAATTTCGTCCATCATCTCACCCGGCTGGGGGTTCCGTCGCACGAGATAGCCGATCTGCTGAGTTTCGCGAAGGCCAGGCAAGGCGACCTGCGCTTCCTCTTCTGGGAGCAGGCGACCAATCGCATCTGGGTTTTTGGGTTGAATGACCGCGCCGCCCCCATCGAGAAAACGATAGAAATGTGCGTGCAGCTCTCCCCCTTTTTCATTACCGGCCTGCTGCTGATCTACTGTCAGCAGGTCGCGCAGCTCGTCCTGGGCACTTGGGTAGAGAAGGTCGAGCGCGTTGTCTTCCAGCGCGGCGTGAATACGCGGCTTGGAAGCGAGGCCGAGACAACGCTCGGCTAGTGCCGCGTTGCGCAGATCCTGCACGCGATGCAGGGAAGCAATCTCACTTTCGAAATCCTTTTCCAAATCGCGTTGCGTATCCGTGGTCACGCTGCGCTGCGCGGGTAAAGCCCGATGCCGGTGATGGCCGAGACCACCAGCATCATCGCGAGGAGCAGCTGTGCCCGAAATTTGCCGATGCCGGGTCTTCTTCGCACCGGCGCCTCTCACGGGAAATCGACGCGCGCAGTCGCGCCGCTCTTGAGCTCCACCTGCTGCTCGCGCGTCGTCCGGCTATCTAGCCAGGCTTTGAGCGTATAATGGCCGGTTGGCAAGCCGGTGAGACGGAACCCGCCTTGGATGTCTGTGGTGGTGAAATACGGTGTCTCAAGAACGAGGATAAGACCGCGCATGTGCTCGTGAATATCGCAGCGTAGCGTGATCAGGCCTGGGGTGTCGAAGAGTTGCGACGGAATCGGACGCTCGTTGGGTTGGTAGCGACCGAGATCGAAGCGCTTCGCGGGCGAATAGGAAAAAATATTGTGGTAGGTATCGTCGAGGTTTGGAAATTCCACTTTGCTCCCGACCTGCACGGGGAGAAGTGCGGGGACGAAGTTTAAATCTTTTTGCGCGATCTGCTTCGTCGTTGAGTCTGGGGCATGGCCGAACCGGCCTTCCAGGTAGACAATGGCGAGCGGTGGGTTCGTCGCCAGCACGCCACCCTTCGTCACCACTTCATAACGCTTTTTCACCACTGGAGCGGAACGTGTTTTCGTCAGCGCAACTCGGCCCTCTACGACGGCCTGGGGGCGTGCGATTGGCGCAAGCAACGCAAGGAGAGCGACCAAAGTGAACGCGTAGCGCAGCATCATGTTAATCTAATGCGCTTGCGAACAACGAAAAGCCCTGCCGCGTCAGACGACAGGGCTTTCGAAGCAAGGATTAATCGTCGGGCCTTGCTCGTGTTCGACTGTTTATTATCCCCCGCCGCCGTGACGGCGACGATGATCGTCCCGCGGCTCGTTTTGATTGTCGTGGTTGGCGTCGTGGTTGGCGGGATCGTCCAGGCCGCGGCCCCGGCGCGCGTCGCGATCGTCGCCCGCGTTGTGACGAGTGGGATCATCCATCCCACGGCCGCGGTGCTGATGGTCGGCCGAGCTCGAGCGGAAGCCGAAGTTCGATCCGCGTCCTCTTCCGCCGTGCCCGCCGGCTTGTGCAGCCGAGGTGACGGATAAAGTAAGCACGGCGACCAGCAGAGCGGCTACCCGATGTGTTGTGTTTAGTTTCATCTTCATGTTCAAATCGTAGAACAGAGGAAGTCGATTGCCTAAGCGGGATAGGTAACGTGGTTGTAACTTTCACCGAGTGATTCCGGGACACAATGAAACGTAAATTCACTCGTTAGGTATGCGGCAGACGGAGCTGAAATTCCGTTGCATTCTTATCCGACCTAACGAATAAAACATCGCCGCCCTGGGCGAGCGCGAGCTCACGCGCAATGCTTAACCCCAAACCATGGCCCCCGATGCGGCCGTCGCCGCGGGCGCGATAAAAGCGATCGAAGATGTAGGGCACGCGTTCCGGCGGAATGGAGTCACCGCTGTTCGTGAATGTCACCTCCACGTGCCCGTCAATGGCGCGCGCGGTGATTCGAATGGAACCGCCGCGCTGATTGTACTTCACCGCATTTTCGACAAGGTTCTGCGCGATGAGCGAAACCGATTTACGATCCGCGGTGACAGGCATACGCGACGGCAGATTCGTCTCCACCGTAAGACCGGCGGGCTCAGCCAGCGCGCAGGTATCGTCGCACAAGCCCTCCAGTACTTCGCCTAAATCAAACTCCGTGCACTGCAGCTCCAGCCGGCCCGCATCCGCGCGCGCGAGGAGGAGCAGGTTCTCGGCTGTGGAAGTAAGCTGATGAACCTGTTCGAGCAGCGCATCGGCACGCGCCCGCTGCTTCTCTGGTGTTGCCGGATCGGTCAGGATTTCTTCGATGCCTGCTCGCAGCACTGAGATTGGCGTTTTTAGTTGTGCGACGCATCGGCTGAAAAGCGGACCGATTGTTCAAAGCTGCTCTGCAAGCGGTCCAGGGTTGCGTTTAGGACGGTAACCAATCCGGCGATCTCGTCCTCGGCTTCCGGCATCGGGAGTCGTTGGGTGAGATTGTGAATCGTGATGGCGCTTGCCGCCTTGCGAATTCGTTCCACCGGGCCGAGCGCTTGACGCGCGACCCAGCGGCCGCCGAGCGTGACAACGATGAGCACCGTGGGAATGGCCGCGAACATGCCGAGAACAATGTCGAGGCCGAGATGGTTGATCTCGGCCATGTCGGCGGCGACGCGCAAGGTCCAGCCGTTCTCCCGGAAGGTCCCGACGCGCAGACTGCCGTCGCCAATTTTCCGGGTGTGCAACTCATCGTTGCGGTCGACCAGCGCCTGGGCGTCGAGCGCCGGCGATTGGTAGACCATTTCACCCGTCGGGGAACGAGTTCTGCCACACGCTCCCGGCGCCTTTCTCGCGGGACGCGGTCGATCTCTA
>JBDTYN010000104.1:0-5743 GCA_040005675.1 Chthoniobacterales bacterium | reverse complement strand
GACCGCCTTGTTGAGTCGAATGCCGGCGTCGAGGTTTTCGAGCGGGAAGTTCTCGTTGGGCGAGTGCGCGCGACAATCTGGCAAGGCAAGACCGAGGAGCAGCGTTTCGACGCCGAGGATATCGCGAAATTGCGAGATGATGGGGATGCTGCCGCCTTCGCGAATCATCGAGGGCTCTTTGTCGAATGCCGCGCGCAGGGCCCGCGCCGCTGCTTCGCCGAACTTTGAGTGCGGATCGGTCCGATACCACGGACCACTGTGGCCATCAGTGATTTCCAGAGTAACACCCGGGGGGAGATGCGTTTCAAAATGCCGGCGCGCCAGCTGCAGGATTTTGTCGCCCTGTTGATTGGGCACGAGCCGGAAAGTGATTTTTGCCATGGCATGACTCGCGATCACCGTCTTCGTCCCCTTTCCCTGGTATCCGCCGCCGATCCCATTGACTTCGGCCGTCGGTCGCGCCCACATCTGTTCCAAGGCAGAATAACCCTCCTCACCCACGAGAGCCGGCGCGCGGGTTTCGTCGAGCAATTCCTTGTCGGCATCGATCGGTAATTTCCGCCACGCCTCACGCTCCCATTCTTCCAGCGGAATGACGTCATCGTAGAAGCCACCGATCGCGACGTGACCGTGGGAGTCGTGCATGGTCGCGAGAAGACGAGCCAGGACAGTAATGGGATTGGCAACCGCGCCGCCGTAGACACCGGAGTGCAAATCCATCTTCGCCCCGGTGACTTTCAATTCGAGCGCCGTCACTCCGCGCAGCCCGTAACTCATTGTCGGCATGCCGCGCCCGATCATTCCCGTGTCGGAGACGACCGCGATATCGCACCGGAGCGCCTCCTTGTTCTCCGAGAGAAAATTGCCGAGATTTCCGCTGCCGATTTCCTCCTCGCCTTCGATGACGAAATGGAGATTCACGGGGAGATCGCCGTGTTGCTCGAGCGCCTCTTGGACGCCAAGGATGTGGGAGAGAATCTGGCCCTTGTTGTCGGTGGAACCGCGCGCAAAGACGTAGCCGTCTTTTAAAACTGGATCGAACGGCGGCGACTCCCAAAGCTCGAGCGGATCGGGGGGTTGCACATCGTAGTGACCGTAAATCAGCACCCTGCGACGGCCGGGCTGGTGTTTGTTTTTCGCCCAAACAACGGGGTGACCGGGCGTGGGCACCAGCTTCGTCTCGAGCCCAACTTCGGTGAGCTTCTCGACGAGCCAGTGTGCGCATTCGGTTGTTTTTTCCGAGTAATCCTCATCCGTCGAAATGCTGGGGAACCGCAGGAACGAGTAAAAATCTTCGAGATGACTGACGCGCATGCGGCGAGCCTAAACCAAGTTCCTGCGGTTTGCCCGACAGTTCTCGTGTGGCGAATGACGGCGACCGGCCTTAGGCGTGAGCTGCGCACGGCACCCTCTGTCATCCTGAGGCTGGCGAAGCGCGCCGGAGGACCTCACGCAAGGCTGCGTGTCACACCATCGGCTCCCGATCAATCCAGAATCATGCGTGAGATCCATGCGTCTCCGGCGCGTTCCGAGAGAGCGCATGAGGAATCAACTGAGCCGTCGGCGCAGTGAAAGTGGAGCCCTCGTCGCGCAGATCGGCCCGAGGGCGGGCCGGCTCCATCGCACCACTGGTTTTCTTACAGGGGGTTCCGAACGATCGTTGGCCGTAGGCGAGGTCCTTCGCCGTCTTCTCGACTCAGGATGACAGAGCGGCGGCGCGTCGAAGAACCCTTGTGTGTCGGGCGATCTCGGCCAACGATGCGCAGATGCCGAACGCTCAGCCGCGCGATGCCGATGCGCAACTTATCCGCGCCATCGGCGTTCCCGGACTGACCGCGAATATCGTCAACACCACGATTGGCGCAGGCATTTTCGTTCTGCCGGCGCTTGTGGCCAAAGGCCTCGGCGCTGCCGCACCGGTCGCGTTTCTTCTCTGCGCGGGCGCGATGGTTTTGTTTGTCACCTGCTTCGCGCTTGCCGGCAGCCGTGTTTCGCTGACGGGCGGGCTCTACGCCTACGTCGAGGTGGCGTTCGGCCGCTACGTCGGATTTCTCGCCGGCGTGCTGCTCTTCACGACGGCCGTGTTAAGCGTCGCCGGAATCGTGAATCTTTTTGCCGGAACGATGGCGGCAGTGGTTCCTGCACTCGGGGGCAGCGTTGGCCAAAGCGCGACGGTGTTTCTCGTCTTCGCGTTTCTCGCCGCGTTGAACGTACGCGGCGTTCGCGTTGGAACAGCGGCCGTCGCTACCGTGACTTTAGCGAAACTAATTCCCCTCCTCATTTTCGTCGTGGGCGGACTTTTCTTCCTCAAAGCAGACGCTCTGGCCTGGCCGGGCTGGCCCGGCAGCAAAGCCGTCGGCGATTCGGTGCTGCTTCTGATCTTTGCGTTTTTCGGCATCGAAGTCGCGCTCGTGCCGAGTGGCGAAGTAAGAAATCCGACGCGAACCGTGCCGCGCGCGATCTATGCCGCACTAGCGGTTACGACGGTATTGTACATCCTTATCCAGCTGGCGGCGCAGGGCATACTCGGACCTCGCCTTTCGCAAAATACGATCTCCCCGCTCGCGGAAGCCGCCGCGCTTTTTCTCGGAAATACCGGCCGACTGCTCCTGTTAGCCGGGGCAACGATCTCTGCCTTCGGTTTCGTCACGAGCGACATCCTGAGCTCGCCACGCGTGTTGTTCGCACTCGCACGCGATGGTATTTTGCCGCGTTGGTTTGGGCATGTGCATCCCCGGTTTCGCTCGCCCGACGTCGCCATCATCACCTACGCAACACTCGCGTTCGCGTTTTCTTTCAGCTCGACGTTCGAATCGCTCGCTGTGATGGCCAACGTCGCGGCCTTGTTGCTCTACATTCTGTGTTGCGCAGCGGCCTGGGAATTGATGCGACGTGATGTGCGGGGGAACGGCGCGCCATTTACCTTCCGCGGCGCGAAAGCAGTGCCGCCCGTGGCGATTGCCGTCAGCGTGTGGATCCTGGCGCACGCAACCGCGCGCGAGTTTCTCGTCACGGCGATTGTGCTGGCGGTCGGCTCTGCGCTTTATGTGCTACGCGTGAAGTTGGCGGGGACCAGTCGACGAGGCTAGGCCAGTAGCTACATATTGTGGTCGGCCAAATGCGGTCACCGCATCTTGTGCTAATTTTCCTTGCTTAGCGGCTCAGGTTTTGCAGTTTAGGGTCGTCGGCCAGAAAACGCCTGCATGCACCTCCATTCTCTCGAACTGGTCGGCTTTAAATCCTTCGCCGATAAAACGACCTTCGAATTTCACGAAGGCGTCACGGCGATCGTCGGCCCAAACGGCTGTGGAAAGTCGAATGTGCTCGACGCCGTTCGCTGGGTGCTCGGAGAACAGTCAGCCAAGGCATTGCGCGGCGGCGAAATGGCCGACGTTATTTTTAACGGCACCGACTCACGCAAGCCAGTTGGATTCGGCGAAGTTTCCCTGACATTCACAAACTGCAGCAGCGAACTCGGCGTCGACTGGCACGACGTCCGCGTGACACGCCGCGTTTACCGGGATGGGAACTCTGAGTATTTCCTGAACAAAACCCTGTGCCGGCTACGGGACATTCAGAGTTTGTTCGCGGACACGGGTGTGGGACGCAGCGCCTACTCCATTATGGAGCAGGGTAAAATCGACCTGATCCTCAGCTCGCGCCCCGAAGATCGACGCGCCGTCTTCGAAGAAGCCGCCGGGATCACGAAATACAAGACGCAGAAGCGCGAGGCGCTGCGCAAACTCGAAGCGACCGAAGCGAATCTGTTGCGTATCGGCGACATCATCAAAGAAGTGAAGCGGCAGATCGGGTCGCTGCAGCGCCAGGCCGGAAAGGCGCGCCGTTATCAAACCCTGCACGCCGATCTGCTGGTTTTAGACACACATTATTCGCGAGGCCGTCTTGCTGACCTCGAAGCGGAACTGGCGCGCGCTGCGGATGAAATCAATCGGCACGAGAAGGCGCTACACACGTCCCAGACCGCAATTGAGCGGACCGAAGACAGCCTCTCCGATGAGCGGCTTGAACTCAGCGAAATCGACAGTCGGATTTCCGAGGGACGCGCCGAGGCAAACCGACTGCAGAGCGCGATCGCCGGTCACCGGAGCCGGATTGAATTTAACCGGCAGCGAGCCGAAGAACTGATCGATCTGATAGAGCGACATCGATCTGACATCCTGGCCGCAGAAACGAAGCGGTCGCAGCAGGCGACGCAGATTCAGGAGGCCGATGCGCTCGTTGAGAAGACCAATCGCCTGCTCGAAACGAAACAGCAGGAGCTGGCGCAGTGGTCGGAAAAAGCGACGACGGCGCGTCGTGACCGCACCACGCATGAAGCGGCACTGCAGGGTTTGCGTCTGGCAGTATCCCGCCTGGAAGATCGGATTTCGCATTTCGGTGATGAACTGGCTGGCGCCAGATCACGACGAGACGCCACCGTCGCGCGGATCGATGTGCTGGGCGCTGCGATTGATGAGGCCAGCGCTGCTCGCGACACTGCAGCGGCAGCGGTCGCAGCAGGCCAGGCCGCGCTCGATCGCGAGCAGCAAAAACTGCAAGCCATGCTCGCGGAAGCGGAGGCGGCCGAAGCGCAACTGCGGGAACACCAAACGACGCTGGCTGGCGCGGAACGAGCGGTGTCGGCAGCGGAGCGGATTGCGGCAGAAAAACAATCGCGGCTCGAAATTTTGCGCCAGCTTAATGAAGAAGGCGAAGGACTCGCCGCCGGGTCTCAAGCGGTCCTGAAAGGTTTGCACGCGCCGGAAAAAATTGGACCGGCGCTGGGCGGCGCGCTCGCGTCCCGTTTGAACGTCGATCGCGAGTTCATCCCCGCGCTGGAAGCCGCTTTCGGACGCAACATGCACGCTGTGGTTTTGCAGGACGCGGAGCTGGCGCCGGAAATCTTTCGCGTCCTGACGGAAGAAAAACAGGGACAAGCAGCTTTGGCGCTTCCCGCGCTCACTGTTAATGCCGCGCTTGACGCGACGCCGCAACTTCCGGAGGGAACGCTCGGCTGGGCGATCGACAAAGTGGATGTGCCCGAGGATCTCGCTGCATTAGTTCGCCACCTCTTGCGTCGCGTCGCGCTCGTCCCAGACCTCGCGACGGCATTGCGGCTCAAGAAAACTGCGCCGGCTCTGCAATTCGCTACCGTAGCGGGTGAGTTTGTGTCGGCCGAAGGAGTCGTCTTTGGTGGAGCGGCGAGCGCCCAGGCCGAGTCACTATTGCAACGCGGCGCACGGATCAACGCGTTGATAGGAGAACACGTCGCGGCGTCCGCGGAGCATGGCGAATTTGTTCGCGGTCGCGATCTCGCGAAAGCCGCGATGGAAGCTGCCGTTACAGCTCTGGCGGAAATTCGAGAACGCCATCAGAAGGCGCAGATCGATCACACCGCCGCACAGGTGCAGCTCGCAGCGCTGCATCGCGATTTGCACGAGGCCGAACGAAAGTTCGACACGCTGGAGATTGAGGGCACGACCCTGGCACAGCAAATCGAAGCCGCCGATGCTCGTATCGCCGAGCTCCAGAACGAGCTGCATGAGCAGCGAAGTGCGCTGGCTGCGCAGACCGCTCGCAAAACCGAAGCCGAGCGCGAGCTCGAAATCAGTCAGGTCGCGGAAGAGCAGGCGGTCAGATTCCTGGATGAGGTTCGTCTCGCCGTCGCGACAGAACGGCAGCGCCAGGAAAACCTGCTCAGTCAGAGGCAGCCGATGACGGCGCGCGAGGCAGAGTTGGCGGA
>JBDTYN010000103.1:0-5312 GCA_040005675.1 Chthoniobacterales bacterium | reverse complement strand
TGATCGAAATCCGGCAACCGTTCGTCGACAACTGGAGCTGGCGGCAAAGCGACGTGGCTTCCATCGCGCGTAACTTCCAGGAGAACGGCTTCCATTTGGCGCGCCCGCAGATCGACTGGGCGGGAAGCGCACGTGGTTTCGTCGGCACGGAATTTCCGATTCTCCCGTTTGTCGCGGCAGTTTGTTACAAGTTCACGGGCACGCACGAGTGGATTGGCAGGATCCAGGGCTTGATCTTTTTCGCGGCCGCACTCCCCTTCTTTTTCCTGCTTGTGCGGGATGTCCTGGGCGAAATGAGCGCGATATGGGCAACATTTTTTTATGCTTTCGCACCGCTGAGCGTCGTCGCGAGCCGCGCCTTCATGCCGGACATTCCTTCGCTTAGCCTGGCCCTCGCCGGAATCTATTTTTTCGCCCGCTGGACCGAGCGAACCGAACTCCCGAGCCTCATCGCATCCGCAGTGTTGGTGTCGGCTGCGTTTCTCATTAAACTGCCCACCGCTGTCGTGGGCGCGCCACTGCTATACCTGTCGTGGCGACGGTTCGGCTGGAATTTTCCCCGGCGACCGGAGCTTTGGCTTTTTGCCGGGATCACTATCCTGCCGGCGGTAGCATGGTATTGGCATGCACACCAGATCGCGGAACGATTTTATCCGTACCACTTTTTCGGTGGCGGCGGATTCCGAATTATGAATGCCAGCTGGTATCTCGAAATTGCGAAGCAAACGGTCGTTTCCACACTGACGCCGGTTCTTTTCGCGCTCGCTGCGATCGGTGCGTTTCTTCCGCGACGGCGGAGATGCGGACGACTGTTCGACTGGTGGTTCGCTGCGATGATGGTGTTCATCTTCCTCGTTGGCTGGGGCAATCGCCACCAGTGGTATCAGTTGCCGCTGGTGCCGATTGCCGCCGCTTTTGCCGGCGCTAGCTGTGCCTGCGTGGCGGACAAATTAAAGGGGCGCCGAGCGATCTCCGCTTCCCTTGCAGCAGCGCTGGTTGTCCTGTTCGCTGGCACGTCTTATCTCTGCGCGCGCCCATTCTACGCACCGATCGCCGCCGGCTTGCGTCAACTCGGTTACCGGTTGCAAACGATTACTCCGCCGGATTCTCTAATCGTAGCGACGGACAACGGCGATCCAACTATCTTCTACTACGCGCGGCGCAAAGGCTGGCATTTCACCGAAGCGGAGGGCATCTACAACGGTGAACCCGCCGACAGCGCGCAAGCCATTGCCAATCTTGAGCGCTTGCGAAGACGCGGCGCTGATTACCTTGTCTTTACATCCGGTACGCGCTGGTGGCTGGATTACTACACTGAGTTCGCCGAGCATCTGGCGCGAAGCGCGACTGTCGTGGATGCGACGCCCGGCTTCGTGATTTATCGTCTGAATCCTCATTCGAAATAACTCGCATGGCTGCCTCATCAGATCTGGTTCTCCGCGCTGCAACAATTGAAGACGTGCCTGCGATTCTCGGGTTGATCCGTGAGTTGGCGGAATACGAACGCGCTCCGAACGACGTCGTGGCGACGGAGGCGGGTTTGCAAGAGGTGTTGTTTGGCGAACGACCGTCAGCGGAGGTCGTGCTTGCGGCGGTACAGGATGAGCTGGTCGGCTTCGCCGTTTTCTTTCACAACTTTTCCACCTGGCTCGGTCGGCCCGGCCTTTACCTTGAAGATCTTTTTGTGCGGCCTGCTGTGCGGGGACGGGGCTACGGTCGCGCGCTTCTGAAACACCTCGCAGCGATCGCGCAGGAACGCGGCTGTGGCCGGATGGAGTGGGCAGTGCTCGATTGGAACGAGCCCGCGGTGCAGTTCTACAGAAAACTTGGTGCCCGGCCGATGGAGGATTGGACCGTATTCCGCCTAACGAGCGACGGAATTTCGCAGTTGGCCGAAAAGTAGCGCGTGCCTCCGGCTTGCGGATTCGAAGCAAGGTGCGGGACGCTTCTGCTACCATGAAAATGTCCAGCGCGAAGATCGAGGATTACGCCTTTCTCAGCGATACCCAGGCCGGCGCACTCGTTAGTCGCGACGGTTCGATCGATTGGCTTTGTCTTCCCCGTTTTGACTCGGGCGCGTGCTTTGCCGCTCTTCTTGGGAGCGAAAAACATGGCTTATGGCGGTTCACTCCGCAGGAGAGCATCACGCGGACGAGCCGTCGCTATCAGGGGAATACGCTGATTCTGGAGACAGAGATCGAAACGGAGAAGGGCGCGATCCGGCTGATCGACTTCATGCCGCCGCGCGGAAAGAATCCGGATGTCGTCCGGATCGTCGAGGGGATCCGCGGAGTCGTGAGCGTGAAGATGCAGCTGATCATCCGCTTCGATTACGGCAACATTGTTCCATGGGTGCGGAAGCGTGACGGCGCGCTCGAAGCGATCGCGGGCCCTGATGCGCTGGTGCTGCGCACTCCGGTCAAAACGCGCGGCGAAGATCTGACGACAGTGACTGATTTGACGATCGGCACAGGGGACCGGATTCCCTTTGTTCTCACCTGGTTTCCATCGCACGAAGTGGCGCCTAAAGCGGTGAATGCGGAGCATGCGCTTCGCGACACCCGAGAATTCTGGGAATCCTGGTCGAAGCGGTGTCACGAAGTCGGTCCTTGGAAGGAAGCAGTTGTCCGCTCGCTCATCACGCTAAAGGGGCTGACCTTCGCGCCGACCGGCGGGATGGTCGCCGCCCTGACGACTTCGTTGCCGGAAGCAATCGGCGGCGTGCGAAACTGGGATTACCGCTACTGCTGGTTGCGCGACGCGACGCTCACGCTTCTCGCCTTCCTTGGTGCCGGCTACAAGGAGGAAGCAAAAGCCTGGCGCCAGTGGCTCCTGCGTGCGATTGCCGGCAGCGCCTCGCAAATGCAGATCATGTACGGCGTGCAGGGCGAGCGCCGGCTCGACGAATTCGAGCTCGAATGGCTGCCCGGTTACGAAAACTCGAAGCCGGTCCGCGTCGGCAACGCGGCCTCGAATCAGTTCCAGCTCGACGTTTATGGCGAAGTGATGGACGCGATGTATCAGGCGGCGGAAGCCGGAATCGTTTCGCAGCAGGCCGACTGGCGGCTGCAGGCCGCGCTCGTTAATCATCTCGAGACGTGTTGGGAAGAACCGGACGAGGGGATTTGGGAAGTGCGCGGCGGGAGGAAGCAGTTCACGCATTCAAAGATGATGGCCTGGGTCGCTTTCGATCGCGCGGTCAAGCTGATCGAAAAATGTCACTGCGAAGCGGAGGAACATCTGGCGCGCTGGCGCGCTCTCCGCGACCGCATTCATAGCGATGTCTGCGCGCGCGGTTATCACGAGGGTAAAAAGGCGTTCACCCAGAGCTACGGATCGGAAGCACTGGATGCCAGTTTGCTCATGATGCCACTCGTAGGATTTCTTCCAGTGACCGATGAGCGCGTGCGCAGCACGATCGAGGCGATTGAACGCGAGCTTGTGGTCGACGGCTTTGTCCTGCGTTACCTGCCGCAGCAAACCGGCGTCGACGGTTTGCCGGGGAATGAAGGAGTTTTTCTTCCCTGCTCGTTTTGGCTGGCCGGATGTCTCCGCCTGCTCGGGCGCACGGAGGAGGCGATCGCATTGTTCGAGCGTCTTCTCGCGGTAGCGAACGATCTTGGCCTGCTGGCCGAAGAGTACGACCCGCGCGCGAAACGGCAGCTTGGGAACTTTCCCCAGGCGTTCACGCACGTAGCGCTCGTGAACGCAGCCATCCATTTGGCGACGGAAACGCGACCGCCGCGCGCCAACGCCTGAGTCAGGCGGCGCATTCACGAGTGATTTTTATAACGCGCGATCCGGAAACGTTTGGCGTCACGCTCCGCTTCGACGGCGTCGCATGTCCGGAACGCACTGTTTTGGAAGCGGCCAAAGCTTGCTAGCCGCCTGAATACGACCTTGCACTCAGGCGCTTTGCACAAGGTGCTTGATTATGTCCTCGTCCGTTGCGATGCCAATAAGGTTGCGTTTCTGATCAACGACAGCGGCCAGCGTAAGGCGGGCGGCGCGAAGCCTGCGGATAATCTGGTAGGCCGGCTCGTCTTCGCTCGCGGTAACGATCCGACGCATGTATTTGCTCAGCGCGGTCTGCTGCGACTTGTCGAAGAGAACGTCGAAGACGTTCACGAGGCCGACGGCGCGTCCGCCCGAAAGAACCGGTAGGCGATCCAGGCCAGAGGCAGCACTGACGCGCAACAGTTCGGGCACTGGCGTTTCCGGAGCGACGGCCACTGCTCGGTCGAGCGGCACCATTACGTCGCGCACGCGCACATTCCGGAAATCGACGACGTTGTGAATCATGGCGCGTTCCGTGGAAGTGAGTGCTCCTTCTCGCTCGCTCTGCACCGCGATTTGCTTCAGCTCTTCACGAGCGGCAAAGAGACGCGGCTTGTTCGCTGCGCGCCGCTGCAAAAACAAGCGACCGATCATTTCGCCAAGCTCGAGCACCGGCCAAAGCACCCATGAAGCCCCTTCCAGAACGCCGGCCATGGCAGCGAGGGCGCGAAAAGGAAAGCGCCGGAAAACCGACTTGGGCAGTACGCCGAGCACAAACATGTAAACCGGCAATGCCAAAACAATCGCAACTCCGAAACCCGCGTAGCCGAAGGCCCGGACGAGCATTCGCGTAAGCAGGAGCAGCGCGATGATATCGGCCATGTTGGTGATGAGAAGCACCGTCACGAGCAAACGCTCCGGTTTCTGCAGAAGGCGGTCGAGTCGAAGCGCTGCTGGATTCCGCTGCTTGACGTGGTGACGCAGTCGGACCGGATCGACGGAGAGCAGGCCGGTTTCAATGCCCGCGAAGAAAAAAGAAACAACCCAGGCAAGCAGGATTCCGAATACACTCATGATCGCTCGGAAGCGGTGGCGCTCTCCTCCGTGTTTCCCTTCGGGACACAGGTGGTTTTTTCGAGCAGGAGTTCTTCGATCCGCTTGCGACCCGCTCGCCGAACGGTGATCGCGAGGCGCGGGATTTCGAGCTCGGTCCCAGAGGGCGGAAGATAGCCAAGACGGTTGAAGACGAAGCCGCCAATCGTATCGAGCCCGTCGGCCTCCAGCTCGAACCCGAGGTGCTCTGTCAAGTCGTCGAGGCGCGCGTTGCCGCTGACGAGGAAACGACCGTCGTTGAGCGGTTCGATATAAAGATCGGCGTCACCGAGGGGAACGGCATCGCTGATTATTTCTTCCACGATATCCGAGAGCGTGATGATTCCTTCTGTTCCTCCGAACTCGTCGACCACAATCGCGAGACCCTGCGGATGCGCCAGGAAACCGCGCAACAGATCCATCGCGCGCATGGTTTCGGGAAC
>JBDTYN010000102.1:0-3687 GCA_040005675.1 Chthoniobacterales bacterium | reverse complement strand
CCGAGCTCACTGCGGCCGACCTGATAGTGGATCGACTTGATGAGTTGACCGTCGACCAGATCACCCAGTTGTTCGGGCGCGGTCGCGATGCATCTATCTCTCCGGCTGCGCCGCGGCAGGCGGCTCGCACGCTTGACTGACAAACGCAGCCACTTCTTCCCTATAGCTTTGGAAGGGATCCGGCATGAGAAGAAACTCTCGATTGTCCCGCGCGATTGAGTCCCAGTTGACGACGTAAGGCTGGTCGTGCTTCTGAAACCATTCCACCGCCAGACCCCGGCCCGCCGCACGTGTGTTCGTCGGCGCTACAGCAACAGCGTCGGCGCGGCGAACGCTGTTGTTCCATTCAGCGATGCGTTTGGCCGGAGCAACTCCGTGGAAAAGCCCCTTCTCCGGATTGATGTCGTGATATTCCAAATCGAGGCTCTGCAGCCACGGGTCGTCCCACTGGATTTCCTCCGCTTCCATGAATGTTTCGAGGAGCCACTTTTTCGTAATCCAATCAACGCCGCCAATCAGACTTTCCTGCTTGCCGGCGAGCGCCTCGAGGGTCAGGCGCCAGCTTTCGAGCAGCCAATCGGTCTCTTCATTCGCGCCGCCGAGATGCTTCTCCGAGAGTTCGTAGAACTGCCATTGCACATCGAGGCTGCCAATCGTTTTGCCGTTTTCGAGTCGCACGATCCACCTGCCTGTGGGATCGTGCGAAATCTCGCGAGTGCTCATGACTGCATCCTCGAGAACCAGGCCGCGCGGTAACCGTCTTTGCTCCAACAGCGATAAGACGCATGCCGTGGTCCCCAGCTTCAAAGCAGCGGCAAATGGGCTCACGTTCGAGTCTCCGATGAGCAGGTGGAGCCGGCGAAATCGGCGATAATCGGCGAGTGGTTCGTCGCGCGCATTGATGATCGCGCGGTTAAACTGCACCCATTGGTAGATGTCGTTTACGATATAATCAGCCCGTTGGCTCAGTTGGAAGTTGACCGGCTCTTGCGCCGCCGGCAGCTCGAAATCTAGGGCGAGCGGATTTACCTGTCCGACCCGCCCGGCGCCGGTGAAAATCTGCCGCGTCGCGAGGAAGGCGAGCAGCGTTCCGAGAACCACGGGCGTGAACTGCGCCTCGCGCTTGACGAGATAATTTTCATGGCAACCAAAAGTCGCGCCGGTGTGATGATCAATGTTGTTCTTGATGAAGGCGACCTGTTCCGCCGCGCCAAGCTCTTTGAGCGCCTGCTGTAATAATTGGTCGCCTGCCAGGTCGTAAGCGATCGCGTCCCGGAGTTGCAGGCATTCCGGCGACGCGTACTCGATATGCCCCATGTCGAGGTAGATTCGGCCGCCGTTTCGCAAAAATCCGCCGTTCCCGGGCGGTTCTTCGTAGTCGCGATAGTGCAGGTCAATCGCACCCGCGCCCGCGTTCCGAAAGAGAAAGTTTTTGACGCGCCCCGGCCAGAGATTCGCGCTTCCGCGTTCGGCGTCGCGCACGAGACAGCCGTATTCCGTTTCCATGCCGACAACCCGGTCCATCGCCAGCCAACATCGTGCTCGACTTTACAGGGACAAGAATAATCACTGGGCGCCAGCGTGGTGACTTGCGCGACGTTTCAGGCTTGAGCGTGTCATCGGCAGGCCTGAGAGTTCGTTTCGTATGAGCGACGTCGGTTTGCGCAGTCCAGCAGTGAAAGTTGGAGGCCTCTTCTATTTCGGGCGGATGATCGACAAGATCCGGCAGCACGCCAAAGGAGAGTTACCGGCGGATTACCAACAGAATCTCGGCAAAGGTTTCGACAAATGGTGCGTCGAATTTCTCCGGGTCGATTACGGCCGGCTCGTTCACCGGGTAAAGCAGGGCGGCACAGAGGAAAAGATTCTCCAGTGGTGTTTCGAAAACGGGCGACAAGCAACGGCAGAGGACATCTGGTATTGGAACGAGTTCATGCGCAAGCGCGGCTGGAACGATGACGTTTCGGAGACGTTAAAGCGCCGCAAGCGCGAAGCCGGGTTCCTCGATCGCTCAGAAATCGAAACGATGTTCGCCTTTATTGACGCCGACGAAGGCCGACCCTTCACAACCGCGACAGCGGGTTAGCGCGGGCCGCCCCCATAGAGCACGGGATGGGGCGGCGGCGGAGGCTGCATGCGCAGGTCAATAACCTTCCAGGCCGCGAGCACCGTCACGATGACGACCAAAGTCGCGAAGATCATCCTCGCGCGCGTTGGCTGATTTCCACGCGCGGCACCCTCTCGCTCCGAACGATCACTCAGAGAGCGTGTCGATGCGTTCCGCCAGCGTGAAATCAAGATCCGTCAGACCGCCCTTGCTGTGGGTCGAGAGGATCAGCCGCACCTTGTTATAGCGGATGTCGATGTCGGGATGATGCTCTTCATCCTCCGCCACCTCGGCGACGCCAGTGATAAAGTCGATCGCCTCGGAAAAATCGTCGAACTCGAAGGTGCGCTCGATATGCTTTTTTTCGAGCTCCCACTCCGGGATCTTTTTCAACCGAGTTTTTAACTCCTCCGCCTTGATCAACTCAGCCATAACCGGGAACGAGTAACACCCCGGAAAGCTTTTGCAACGGCGAATCGCGCAGGTCCCGTGCACGACAGGCGCAAGGTCAAAGCTGCAGTATTTTTCGCAGATTCCGGGGCCCATCGAAGACCTCCTCGGCCGTCGCCCGGGCGCGCCGCGACCACTGCGGCCAGTTCGCGAGGACATCTTGTACCGCCGTAGCCGCCTCTTCGATATCACGCACAAAATGCATTCCGCTTTCGCGAGGCAGATATCTCGCCGCGCCCGTGTCTTCCGTTATAACCGGGCGGCCAGAGGCAAGAAACGCAGCGGCCCGATCGCTCAACCAGCCGGTGCGCCACGTCACATCAACGCCTTTCACGGCAGTGAACTCGGCTGACGCTTTCGCGATGTAGCGACGATACGCAGCCGGAGTGCGCGTGGCCTGATGCGGATCGGCCAGGGTCCATCCGCGTTTACGCAGGCGCTCCGCCTCCGGGTCGTCGCGATTCATGTTCATCGCGAACTCGAAGCGTGCCCTCGGAATACGCCGCGGCAGATCGAGATATTGTTCAAACGCGAACTTCTTCGAGAGATCCGGAAAGGCGCCCTCCACTTCGACGCTCCCACCCCAATACCATTGCCCAATCGTCGTGAACTTCGGTCGCGCCGGTGCCGGACACGGCTGGAATAATTCAACATCCACGAGCGGATGAAATGTGCGCCACGGAAGCGGCGAAGCCGGGAGCTGGCAATCGGACGCCCCGGCATTCAGACCAATCGTGCAAAACTCCTGATGATGCGATTGCCCCATCTCGAGCTTGGTCATCCAGTAAAATATTTCGCTTGGGTCGAGATCACAGAAAATGCGGCGCTCGAATTGCAGCAGAAATGGCGGGTGAATCGAGTAACTGAGATTGAGCAGCGTGTTCGGACCGGCCAGACGATCGAGCAGCTGGCTTTTGGAAAGTCCGATGTATCGGAAACGATCCACGTCGTGCGCGTCCGCCGCCGGGTTTTGATGAAGCAAGCAATAGCGTCCGCTCAGCCCGTAGGTGCGCAGCTGGCGTTGAAATTGATGAATGCGAAGCTCGTCTTCGCGCGGATCCGACGTCGCCGGGAGCAGTTCGAGCCAGATCGCGTCCAGCCCAAGACGCCGGAGCCCGAGCATCCATTGC
>JBDTYN010000101.1:0-4570 GCA_040005675.1 Chthoniobacterales bacterium | reverse complement strand
TTCAAAATTCGATTCGTCGATCGTTACGGTTGCAGAGTTTTCCATATTCAGATCACAAAGTAATTCCAAATTTGAATAATCAAAATCGCTCCAGAAATGAGCAGAAGCGCCCACGTGAGGGGCGTCGGAATCCCGTCATCCCCCCGGCTGACCCCCGCGGGGATATGCGACGAGGTCGGAAAGGCGATCTGCGGTACGGCCGCGGGCACCGCGCTAACGCGGGCAGTCTCATTCTTCGGAGCTGATAGGCGCGGCTCCTGATGATCGGACGGCGCTGATGGTACTTGGTCGGCTTTTGGTTCCCGCAAAGGCGAAGCCGAGGAGCGGGACGTCAGACTTGAACTCTTCCCGTAAGCGGACCAAGACGGAGGCTTGGTTGGTAGTGGTGGTGGTGGCGGCCGCATCCCAGCGGAAGGCACAACCGGCAGCGGTGTTTTTGATGGTTCGGGAGGCTCCGAACCCGGGGCAACTGGCTGGCTCGATCGTGCGGTCACGCCATTGGAAGGCGGTCGCGCGGGAAGATGGATGCGCACCGTGTCGCGGTCGTCGGAATCGCCCTCGATCCCAGCCGGGTTCCCCCCGAGGATTGCGGGAAGATTGATGTGGACGGTTTCCTCGTTCGGGTCTGACATGAAGAGCGAAGTGGGATTGAGAAAATCGCCGAAACCGCGAAATTTGTCACTCCCTATCTGCGATCGCAGCGGATACTTCTCGACTTAAAGGCAGCGAGTCTTAAACGAGCAAATCGTACCCACGCGTGTCGGTGATTCGCTTTTCCACGAATTCTCCCACCGGCTCCGCGGCGGAAAGTATCACTCTCGTGTCCACATCGGGCGCATCCCACTCCGTGCGGGCGACGTGCGGTTGGTCAATCAGCAGCTTTAGTCGGCGGCCGACGCTGGCCTGCGCGATTTCGTACGCAATTTTTTGCTGGGCGGCCATCGCCCGGCGACAGCGCTCATTTTTTACTCGAGTGGAGATCTGATCCGGCATCTTTGCAGCACGCGAGCCCTCTTCCTGCGAATATTTAAAGATCCCGAGCCGCTCGAACCGAACGCATTCGACAAACTCGAGCAGCGCCTCGAATTCTGCATCGGTTTCGCCCGGAAAACCGACGATGAACGTTGTCCGGAGCGCGAGCCTCGGAATGCCCGCGCGCAATGCGCCGATCAGATCTTCAATATGCGCGCGGCTCGTTTCGCGGCGCATCCGTCCGAGCGCTGTTTCCGCGATGTGTTGCAGCGGCATATCGATGTAACGCGCTACCTTGCTGCATTCGGCGATCGTGCGAATCAACTCTCCACTCCAGTGTGCCGGATGGGTGTAAAGCAAGCGCACCCAGAATTCTCCCGGGACCTCCTCGATTTCACGGAGCAACGCGGCCAGCGTCAGTCCCCTGGCTGAATCGACCGGCTGGCGGGGTCCGGCCTTTTGCGCCCAAAGATCCATCCCGTAATAGGTGGTGTCCTGGCTGATGAGGTTGATTTCCTTCACGCCTTCACTCACCAGCGAGCGCACTTCGGATAATACGGAAGCCGGCAGGCGGCTTCGATGACGTCCGCGCATTTGCGGAATGACACAGAAGCTACAGGGATGATTGCAGCCTTCCGCGATTTTCAGATAGGCGCTATGCGAGGGCGTCAGTCGAAATCGCGGCGTGTCGTAATTTGGAATGTAGGCTGGTCGCGGTGTGACCAGAAGTGGCGCAACTTTCGAACTTGCGTCTTCACCCGTTCGCAAGATGGAATCTTGCGCCACAAGATCTTCCACGATCTTGCCCAGCTGATTGACCTGGTCCAGGCCGATGAACGCGTCCACTTCCGGCAGCTGTGCGCGCAGCTCCGAGGAGAAACGCTGCGACATGCAACCGCTCACGATCAGCTTCTGGCCCGGTTTATTGTCCCTGCGGAGTTGATCAGCCTCCAGGATCGCGTCGATCGATTCCTGCTTGGCTGAATCAATAAACGCGCAGGTGTTAATTACCAGCACATCCGCCTCTTCCGCGTCCGCAGTCACTTCCATGCCTCGCTGCACGACGCTGCCGAGCATGATTTCGGCATCGACGAGATTTTTTGCGCAGCCGAGGCTGATCATTCCCACTTTCCGCGCGGGCCGCAGCGCGGTCGCGTTATTCAATTGAGACGTCGGCATCGGCTCTCGTGATCGGCTTGCCGTTCTTCCGAATTTCGACGGCATCCCGATCAAGAACGCGAATCGAGACATGTTCGCCGCGAAATTGCCGGGCTCCGTCGGCGGGCGAAATCCAGCGTTCGAACACCGGGTTCGCGTCATCGTTATCGAGCACGACTTTGATGTAAGTTTTTCTTAGCGGTCGAATCTCCACGCGATTGATCGCGCCAGTTGCGGTGGTGCCGGCATTCGCGAGCTCGTCAGGCCGCACCGGCTCGGCCCGGCGCACCTCTGGTTCAGTCGGAGCGGCTGATGCGGCCGGCGGAACCGTGGCCGTAGCCGTCGCGGGTTGAGAAGCCCCTGTAAAAATCGGCGGACTGGCCGCGGTCCTCGATATGGAGGGAGTGGCCACAGCGACCGTCGCGGGACTATGCTCCTCCGCGGGCAATGCGCGCGGCGCCGCGATGGTCGCCGGGGTGGCGCTCGGTGCAGCTGCCACCGCAGTCGCAGCCGGAGTGGTTGTAGCTGGCTCTGGCACGGCTGGGACTGGCACGCCCACCATACGCCGCTCCTCCTTCGGTTTGATTCGCTGAATGTTCATCATCAGCTTCATCAACGAAAAGCCCACCACCAGAACGACCACGCCGATGATGAGCGGGAGGAGCGAGCCGCGGTTTTCGCGGGGGCGGGCGACCACGGGCCGGGTTCGCTTCGGCGCCGGATTGTCCTGCAAATACGAGTAGCCGTCGACGGTGACCGCTTCCGAAGCTTCGAATGCCTCCAGGTAGGAACTGACGTCCACACTGAGAAATCGCCCGTAAATCTGCAGAAATCCCTTCGCATACGCGAGGCTGGCGAAATTGGAAAAATCTTCCGCCTCGATCTCCGAGAGCCGGCTTGGGCGAATTTTCGTCAGGCGCGCCGCCTCATCGAGGGTGAGGCCTTTCGCAATGCGCGCATCCTGTAAACGTTTGCCCAAGCCTTCCATGAGATCTTCGTGCCGATTAAACGACGGCGTCGAGGTCGACGAGAATCTCGCGCGGCTTCGCGCCTTCGCCGGGCCCCAGAATACCGCGCTGCTCCAGAATATCAACGATCCGCGCCGCGCGCGTGTAGCCGAGCCGCAGCCGCCGCTGCAGCAGCGAAGTCGAGGCGCGCTTTTCCTGCCGAATAATTTCGAGGCATTTTTCGACCAGCTCCTCGTCTTCCTCCGTCACATCTTCCTGCGGAACCGCGGTTGACTCGAGTTTTTCATGCATCGCCGCGTCGAAAGAGGTTGGACTTTGCGCCGAAACAAACTCCACCAGCCGATGAATTTCCTCGTCTGTCACGAGCACGCCCTGCGCGCGGATCAGCCGCGATGTACTGGGCGGCAGATAAAGCATGTCCCCCTGACCAAGAAGACGGTCCGCGCCGTTCTCATCCAAGATCACGCGGCTGTCGATTTTCGACGCCACCTGAAAAGCGATCCGGCTCGGGATGTTGGCTTTGATCACGCCGGTAACGACGTCCGCACGCGGCGTCTGCGTGGCGACAATCAGGTGAATTCCCGCGGCCCGCGCCATTTGCGTGATCCGTGCAATCGCGCTCTCCACATCCGCCGGAGCGGTCTGCATGAGGTCGGCCAGCTCATCGATGATGACGACGATATACGGCATGCGATCCGGCACGATGACGTCGTCGTCGCGCGGGACTTTGATGGGGGGCAAGTTTTCAACTTGCCCACCCTCGGGGCTCGCAACTTCGCCACCCGCGCCATTTTGAGCGTCCAACTCGGCCTGCGTCTTCCGCGGTGGACGTCCATTGAAGCTGGTGATGTTGCGCGCGCCCGCCGCGGCAAAAATTTTATAACGCTTCTCCATCTCATCGATCACCCAGCGTAAAGCGAGCAAGACCTTTTTCGGGTCGGTCACAACCGGAAAGACAAGATGGGGGAGCGTGTTGTAGATCTGCATCTCGACGACCTTCGGGTCGATCATGATGAAGCGCAGTTCTTCCGGCGTGAAGCGGAAGAGCATGCTCGCGATCAGCGCGTTGATGCAGACGCTCTTTCCGCTGCCCGTCGTCCCGGCCACGAGCAGATGCGGCATCTGCGCCAGATCGGCGATGATGGTTTTGCCGTATACATCCTTCCCCAGTGCGATCGGCAGCTTTGCTTTCGTCTCCGTCCAATCGAGCGATTGCATCAGCTCGCGCAGCGTGACTTTCACCTTCCGTGTATTGGCAAGTTCGATGCCGACCGTGTCCTTACCCGGGATCGGCGCGAGAATATTAATCCGCTCCGCACGCGTCGCCCGGGCCAGATCGCGCTCCAGCGTCACGATCTTGTCCACTCGCACCCCTTTCGCCGGGTAAACTTCGTAACGCGTAATCGTAGGGCCCTTTGTGATGTCACCGGGCGCAACGGCGATGCCGAACTGACCGAGCGTTTCGATCAGCG
>JBDTYN010000100.1:0-15051 GCA_040005675.1 Chthoniobacterales bacterium | reverse complement strand
GTTCACCAGCGGCCACGCCTTGTTCGTACAGACGGCGAGCTTCCTTTCGGCTTGTTCCGCTACGTGGTCGACGAAGAGCGCACGGTTCTCGGCGGCGCAACGAGCAATGCGGGCAATCTTCACCGCTGGTGCCTGCGCGAACTGCGGCTCAATGCACGGGCCCTCGAGAAACAACTCTTCTCGTGCCGTGACACTGCCGCGTACGACGAGCTCGTCGTTCTCCCATTCTGGGTTCAGGAGCGTGCGCCGACCTGGCCGGAAGATCTGAGAGGCACCGTCGTGGGTTTATCTCAAACAACGACCGCCGCAGAGATTCTGCGAGCAGCGACCACCGCGACTTTCTACCGCCTCCGGGACATTCTTGAGCTGTTCGAAACGAGCACCGGCGATGCTCTCCGCGTGATCGTTTCCGGTGGCGCGGCGAATTCTTCTGCGACTCTTCGCCTCCTTGCGGACTGCCTCGGGCGCGACATAGAGAAATCGGCGGAACTGGAAGCTTCGTTGTCCGGTGCAGCCATTTACGCTCTCGAGCGATTGGGGGCGAAACCGGCGAGGCGACGGCGGGGCAGGTTCGTCAGGCATATTCCCGCTCTGTCCGCGAAACACCAGGAGAGACGAACCAGGCAGGTGGAGCTTGAGGAATTGCTTTCGAGCGATCTGCCGCTCGCGCGACGCCTCTTCAGGCGTGCAGACTAACTTCAATGATCTGGCCGGGTTCGCATCGGATGATCAGCGAAATCGGCCGGCAGCAGACGCTACAATCTTCGATCAGCGACTGTTCTTCCTCCGAAGTGTCGATCTGCAGCGGAAACGATTCGCCGCAATAGGGACAACTAATCTCGGTCTCCGCGATCAAGTCCATAAATGGCTCCCGGTAGCGCGAGCATCACGGCTCATGTCAATCGGCGCTGCAGCAATGTAATCACAGCGCTACGTCCGGCTTCGTCGTTTTCCCAGCGTTGGCAGATTCGTTGACTTTGTGGAAGTGAAGCTGATCGACGCGGCGTCCGTCAGTCTGCGCGATCGTGACGCGGTAATTCGCAATTTGCACCTGCTCTCCCTGCTTCGGGAGATGACCGAGCAGATGCGTGACATACCCCCCAATCGTGCTCACATCGGCGCTTTCCAGCGTCAGATCGGCCAGGTCCTGCAGCTCATACAGTCCGACGGCGCCATCCACGGTAAACTCGTTTTCGTTAATCTCACGAAATTCTTCCTTCTCCGTGTCGAACTCATCCTGAATGTCGCCCACCAATTCCTCGAGCACGTTTTCCAGCGTCACCATTCCCACCGTTCCCCCATATTCGTCGACCACGATCGCCAGATGGGCGTGCTTGCTGAGAAAAAGGTTCAACAGTTTTTCCAACGGCAGCATTTCCGGAACCTGAGTCAGGTCACGTTTGATGCGAAGCAGGTCGGGCTTGGGATCGCGCATCATCGGCACGAGCTCCTTGATGTGGACCAGTCCGACCGTGTTATCGAGATGGCCGCGGCAGAGTGGAAAACGGGTGTGGCGAGAAGCCAAAGCCTTTTTGATGTTCTCCTCGAAGCTGTCCTCGAGGTCGAGTGAAACGACGTCGCCCCGCGGCGTCATGATATCGCGCACAACGCGCCGCCGCAGATCGAGCGCATTCATGAGGAGATCGCGACCGAGCGAAGAGACCTCATCCGACTTTTCGCTTTGATCGAGAATCAGGCGCAGCTCTTCTTCGCTATGCGCCAGCTCTGCGCCAGCGACCGCTTTGATCCGCAGTAGCTTTTGCAGAACGAAGTTGGAGGACTTGTGCAGCAGCCAAATGACTGGCTTGAACAGGGTATAGAAGAGGCCGAGCGGCCGCACGAGAATCAGCGAGACCGGAAGGGGGTTGCCGATCGCGATGTACTTCGGCGCCAGCTCACCGAAAACGATGTGCAGAAACGTGATCGCGAAGAAGGCCAGTGCAATCGAGACCGTCGATACGAATGTCTTCGAGTGCATGCCTAACAACCCAAAGGCGGGTTGCAATATGACGGCCAGAAACTGCTCTCCGACCCAGCCCAGCGCGAGGCTCGCCAACGTGACTCCGAGTTGCGTCGCGGAAAGGTAAGCGTCGAGATGTGCGCGGACATGTTTGGCGAAGATGGCGCGCAAGTTCCCCTCTTCGACCAGGGTGTCGAGCTGACTGCTCCGAACCTTGATGATGGCAAACTCAGCCGCGACAAAAAAGCCGTTCAGAGCGACGAGCGCGGCTATGGCGCTCAGTTTCAGGAGCAGTAAACCGGGAGAATCCCAATGTTCGGCAATCGCCTCGGCCAACGGCGCAAATGCGAGAGAAAATAAAAGCATTGTGCTCATGAAACGGATGCACGCCGGCACCCGCAACCCCGCCGAGAAAAAATGCTACCAGCTCGACTTTGTCACGCCAGGAATGAATCCCGCGGAAGCGAGCTCGCGGAACACCAGACGCGAAACTTTGAAGCGGCGAATGAAAGCGCGGCGTCGGCCACTGACCTGGCAGCGATTGACCACGCGCGTGGGGCTGGCATCGCGTGGAAGCTGCGAGAGCCCCGCGTAATCCTTTTTCTCCTTCAACTCTGCACGCAGGGCAGCGTACTTCTTGACCGTCGCGCGTTTGCGTTCGTTGCGGTTGATCCACGAAGTTTTCGCCATAAAGGAACGCGGAAGGTAGCCAAAACTGTTTGAGAAGCAAGGCGTTTCTGGCACCCCGTCTCTCTAGTTAAGAGAACGGGCCGCCGTGGAGCCACATACGTATATAATAGGCACGCACCTGCACCATGTTCCCGCTTCAGACCGAGACTTTTCCAGAGAACGCCGCGGCACTCGAGCGCGCACTCACTGATAGCCTTCGGTCCCTCTTTGTCACAACAGGCGATCCGGTTAGGATCACCGACTCGGCGTATCCCCAGTTACAGGAAATTGCGGTTTCCCTCCACCACGCACGGCTGCATCGCGGGATCCAACCGGTCTCACCGAACATGGCAGCAAACGAGGACGCCTTTCGAGTCCAATCACTTACGATTGCGGCTGACGCCCTTTCCGTGGGCCCGGCGAGTTTTGACCTCGGCATGTCCGCGCGCGACGTCGTCTTGAGCCGGAGCCGCGATGAAGCGGGCCAATTTTTACTCTGGTTGAAGAGCGCGGCAGACGGAACGATTGAGATGGTTGCGAATCAAAAAGACCTCGAGACTGCGATTGCGGCGGTCGCGCGGTCGGAGGCAGCGAAGCGGGGTGTGGCAGTTGAAAGCGTGAGACTGATGCTTACTCCCAACGGTCCGAGAGATGTGGCTGCCGAAGTGTCGATTCGGGCGCGCAAATTGTTTCTCTCCGCAACCATCCGGGTCACGGCGCACCTCGCTCTCGACGATCGGATGACGGCAAAACTTTCGGGCCTCGCATGCGCCGGGGAAGGAGCGATCGGCTCCCTCGCGTGCGGCGTACTCACACCGCATCTGCAGAAGCTCGAGGGTCGCGCCTTCCCTCTCCTGGCTCTGCCGCTCGGGGAGATCAGGCTGCGTGATGTGCGCTTTGCGGTCGCTGATCGAATCCGGATCGTCGCGGAATTTGGTGTGTAGCTCGGCTCATCGTCTGGACGGCGGCCCGTATAATTTTTGCGCCTGCTGCGAAGGTGAGATAAATAAGAAGTATGGCCGGCTATGATCACGAGCCCGAACGCGCTTGGGATGAGTACCAATGGGAGCGATTTCTCCAGCAGCAGGACCACAAGACGGAGAAATACATGGAGCTGCTGGAAAAGTACCTCGATCATCCGCAGCGCGACCAGATCATCGCGCGAGAAATGGGTTGGACCCAACTCATCAAGGGTGAAGACTGGAGCGACGAAGTCGACGCCGTGTTGGCGGAAGAAGCAGCGACGGCAGAAAGCACTTCTGAAGATGAATCAACCACGAACTGCAGTGAATCCTTCGAGGGTAACAGTCTATATCGCGCGGCCTTCGCGCTAACCGTTTGGATCGATCAATTATTCGACGACGATCCGTCGCTCCAGAACGAGCCGGCCGCGGTCAAACTTGCGACACATTCCGCGCTCGCGAGCGCAAAGTTAGCGGCGGCTTTGAGTGACGACGACGTTGACGAAATCGGGATGACGATCGCGTATCTGAAGCGCGCCTTGAAGGCGATCACGCAATCGATGGAAGCAGGCGCGCAGCTTCTTAGGGTTGGCTTGATCACCCCGCGCCAGCACGCGGTCCTGAATCAGCGCCTCTTCCAGGTGCGGGACGGCATCGTTAGCCTGATGGGCGAATATCGCGGCGAATGGCGCCGGCGATTCGGAAGCCGCTAAGGCGGTTGAATGAAATCTCCGGGAGCCCGTCCAAACTAATGCACACGGAAGCGACTCCGGCTCAAGCCGATGTGTCGGACCTGGAACTGGTGAAGCAAGCACAATCCGGGAAAACCGACGCGTTCGACGAGTTGGTCGGCCGCTATCAAACGCGGGTTTTTGGTATGATCTACAACATGGTACATAACGAACAGGACGCCTGGGACCTGGCCCAGGATAGCTTCCTGAAGGCGTGGAAATCGATTCCTCGATTTCGTGGCCAGTCGTCGTTTTACACCTGGATTTATCGGATCGTGATGAACGTCTCCATCGACTGGCTTCGCAAAAAGCAGATCAAAGGCACAGGGACAGAGTTCGATGATGCAGTGCAATTAAAGGAAATCGACCCGGCCTCGCGCACGGTGCCGAAGGCCGATGCGCTTCCGCATCAGCGGATGGAGCAGAAAGAAATTCGGGCGCGTATCGACGCGGCGATTGCCCAGCTTTCGCCGGAACATCGCGCGGTGATTCTGATGAAGGAAACCGAAGACATGCAATATCACGAGATCGCGGAAACGCTCGGATGCTCGATAGGAACGGTGATGTCCCGATTGTTTTATGCCCGCAAGAAGCTGCAGAACTTGCTGAGAGATGTTTATGAAAACGTTTGAGGAGAAGTGGACAGCCTGGGTCGACGGTCAGCTCAACGAGAAGGAACTCGCCGAGTTTGAGGCCACGCTGCCCGATCTCGCGGCAGCCGAGGAAGAGAAGAACGAGGCGCTCAAGCTGGGTTCGTTTCTGCGTGAACAGTTACAGGATCGGGAGATGGCGAATGCAGAGTTCTTCAGCCATCAGCTGCGGGAAACGATTGCGCGGGAGTCCCGCACTTCCCGGCCAGAAGCGGAGGCTTCGGAACGCACAGTGTGGTGGTCGCTTCCCCGGTTCGTCTGGGCCGGCGCGACATCGCTCGCGATTTTCTTCGTCTGCACTTACTTCATCGTGCGCCCTGGCAGTTCGGGCGATCAGTCGCATTATCTAACGCAAATTCTGAACGCGCGCGTCGATCCCGCGGTGAGCCCAAACGCCACGATTTCAATGTTCGAGTCTAAAGAAGACAAGGTAACGGTGCTTTGGGTCGACGGATTGCAATCGTTGCCTTCGGAGTACGCAGCGAAGTAGCGATGTCTCTGCGCGGCTTGCTCCTGGTCGGAATGGTCGGCGCACTTGCGCTCGCTTCGGCGCCTGCGGTCACAGCTTCGGAGAGTGTCTGGAGCGGTCTCGTCATGGCGAATAACGTCGTACGCCCCGAGGCCACTCCACCGGAGTTGGTCCGCCTGGAGCAGACGCTAAAGGAGCTGTTTGGTTACAACCAGTTCAAGGTCATCGGGCAGGCAAACAAAACGCTTACGACCGGACCGGAAGAGTGGCTTGCGTCGAGCAAATATTTTTCACTTCACGTCGATTCGAAAGGGCCGATCGACTCCAGCTACTTACTTAGTTTGCAGCTCTACCAGGAGCGGAAGCTTCTCCTCGAGACCGACGCGAAACTCAGTAGGAGCAGTCCCCTCGTGATTAAAGGTCCGCAGGTGGGCGACGGTCAGTTACTGCTCCTTCTTGTAGTGCAATAGCGGTCGTCTTTGGGGAACGTGCCTAATCAGGCATTGGGAAACCATGAGCTCCGTCGCCGGCTGGTCAGAGTAAACGACCGGCGCACACGCGGATCACCCGCTTTTACCTAAATTCTACCCACAGGCGCGGCGCGGTTGTTATTCGATCGGCGTTCGAATTTTGTCTGGGATGATTAATCTGGAACCGCGGCTCTACGGAACGAACAACGACCTAGACGTTGCTGCCGCTCCACTTGAGCTTTTGCCGGACGACGCCAAAGAATGAAGTCCCGGGAAGCGCCGCCAAAGGGAGAGATCGACCCGACTTTCGGATGGTCACAATAGCGTTCATCTCCAGGCGTACCGGTTCACGCCCATCGACCGTCAGGAATACGGGATACTGTCGTTCGCTCACCGCAATTTCGACGACGGAGTTCTCGCCGACAATAATTGAGCGGTTGGTCAGGACATGCGGACAGATCGGGGTGATGACAAAGGAGCGAGACTCAGGCGACAGGATGGGGCCGCCGGCGGACAACGAGTATGCGGTCGAGCCGGTGGGGGTAGCGACAATCAGTCCGTCAGCGTTGAATTCTGTCAGCGGCTCGCCGTTGATCGAAGTCGTTAGGCGAATCAGGCGGGAGATCTCACCGCGGCTGAGCACGACATCGTTAAGGCCAGTCATCGGCGGGTGTGAACGCTGCGCGTCTTTCACGGTGACCTCGATCAGCGTGCGGTCGCTGAATTCCATTTCTCCGCGAACGATGCACTGCACGGCCTCGCGATAATGCGCTGAGCTGGCGCAGGTCAGAAATCCCAGGGAACCGACGTTAAGGCCAAAAATGGGTTTTATCGTCGCGCCGAGCTGGCCGACTACGTTCAGGATGGTACCGTCTCCGCCAAGGACCAGGAGCAGGTCCGCCGCGGCGGAAAGGTTCGCCACACTATGGGCCGGCTGCATGCCCGCGAGCGCGGCAGTTTTCGCTTCGACAAGAACGGCGACGGAATGGTTCGCAAACTCTTCCGCAACGGCGCGGGTCAACTCCGCGACTCCGGCTTTTCCGGTATGCGCGATTAAGCCGACGGTTTGCGGGCGCATACAAAAAACTCCTGGTTCCCATCGGTGCCGGTAATCACCGATGGGACGATTCGCTCGACGACAAGCCCGGCCGTTACAATGAAGTCGCGAATCTTCGCCTGCGCTTTCTCGTGCAAGGCCGGATCGGAGACAATGCCTCCGCGCTCGACATCTTGACGCTGCAGTTCGAACTGCGGCTTGATCAGGGCGAGAATCACCCCGTCTGGAGTGGACAACTGGAACGCATTCGGCAAGACCAAAGTCAGCGAGATAAACGAGACATCGATCACAGTGATATCTATCGGCTCTGGCACGTCCATCCGCGACAGGAAACGGGCGTTTAACTTCTCGCGGACGATGACGCGCGCGTCCTGGCGTATCTTCCACGCCATCTGGCCGTGGCCGACATCGATGGCGTAAACTCTGGCCACGCCACGCTTCAGGAGACAATCGGTGAAGCCTCCGGTTGAGGCGCCGAGGTCAAGCGCGACTTTCGCGCGCACATCGAGCTGAAGTTGATCGAGCGCACCCGCCAACTTCACTCCGCCGCGACTGACAAACTCCGGCGCGGCTGTGGCGGCGATCGCCGCGCTTGGGTCAACCAGCAAAGATGGTTTGTCGACGATGCGATCACCGATCCGGATTTCTCCGGCCATCACGGCACGCCGCGCCTGTTCACGACTCGTGAATAGACCTCGGTCAACCAACACCAGGTCGAGGCGCGCTTTTCTTGCCATTGTGTCGTTCACGCAGCGGCGTGGCGAACTTCCTCGATAGAGTCGCGAATAGCGCCAAGGGCGTGATTCAGTTGGACATCTGTTGTGCAAAACGGCGGCATCAAAACGATCGTGTTGCCAATCGGCCGGGTCAGAAGTCCACGCCCTCGCGCTGCCAGACAAACTTCGGCGCCCAGCCGCTTTGATTCCCGGAGGCGACCTGTAAAGGCTTCAGCTCTGAGCTCGATGCCGGCAATGAAGCCGCACTGACGGGTTTCCCTAATGCTCGGATTTTGCTGTAGCCGTCCAAGCCCCTCGCTCAGGAGCGATATTTTCGCCCCCAAGTTTGAGAGCGTCTGTTCCTGCTCAAAAAGATCGAGACTCGCGCGCGCGGCAGAGCAGGCCAGGGCATTGCCGGTAAAGCTGTGTCCGTAAAAGAGCGTTCGCTCGTCCTCTACGTCACCCAAAAAGACAGAGAAGATCTGTTCCGTGACTAAAGTAATAGCTAATGGAAGGTATCCGCCAGTGAGGGCCTTACCCAGAATCATCAGGTCCGGGTAAACTTTGTCGTGCTCCGAGGCAAACATCCGGCCGGTGCGTCCAAAACCGGTCATCACTTCGTCGGCGATCAGAAGAGCTCCCGACTTGTCACACCATCGTCTCACGCCAGCCAGAGTGTCCTGCGGCCAAAGTCTCATCCCGGCCGCCCCTTGGACCATCGGCTCAATGACAACTGCTGCGGTTTGGTTTGCCTGGCTGGACGGAAGGTCTTGTAGCGCTGGCAAGCTTTCCACCTGCCGGACGGGAACGCCATGCATCAGCGTCGTCCCAAACATCGCGGCGGCTCCCAAGCTGGCGGCTCCGACGGTGTCCCCATGGTATCCATGACGAAATGCGATGAACGTCCGCCGATTCTGCGACCGGATGTGCCAATATTGCGCGACGATCCGTAGCGCCACTTCAACGCCGGTCGAGCCATCGTCGGAATAAAAGACGCGGCTTAATGTGCCAGCCGGAAACAAACGCACGAGTGCACGTGCCAGCTCGATGGCCGCGGGATTCGTGAATCCGAGAAACGACGTGTGTGCAACTCGCTCGAGCTGTCGTTTGATGGCAGCGTTGATGTAAGGATGGTTGTGACCGTGAATATTGGTCCAGATGGACGAGTTGCCGTCAATATACTCCCGGCCCCGGCTGTCCCAGAGGAGAGCGCCTTCGCCTCCGACAAGCACAATTGGTTCGTTCCCGGGTGCGCACCACTCCGCCATCGGCGTGAAGGGATGCCAGAGATACTTCTTATCGGCCGCGGCCAAATCCGCAGTATCCCAACTACTCATCAGAATTGTAGTTGCGAAGCAGCCTCTCGATTGCCGCCACGTCTTCCGCGGACGCACGACGTCGCTGGTATTTTCGGAACACGACGTCCTTCAGTGCGAGCATGTCTGAAAGCAAAGGCCGCTTGTAATAGGTCCAGTCAGCTGCGTCCGCGGTCTTTGCCTGAAAGCGCCAGGTCCCGCCGAATTTCGTTACCCGCACCTCGCGCTTTCGGCCATCTTCGTCCTTCTCTTTCCATATATGTTGACTCCGCATAACCAAGGGCCGCTACATTAGCACCCTTGAAGGACGCAGCCAGACTGCTGGCCTATCTGGCCGCGACCCTCCTCTTTGGCGCGCTCATCGCGCCGCTCCTCTTCTGGGCCGGGCAATCGCTCGCGGCCCGCGGCCTTCTCCCATTTCTTGCAAAATTCGATTTCGAGACGTTCTTTCACCGCGCCATTCTGGTCAGCGCTGTCGTTTTTCTCTGGCCCCTCTCGCGTTCGCTCCGCCTCGGCGGGTGGCGTGAGCTGAATCTCGAACCAAATCCCCACCGGGTGCGCGATTTCGCTGCGGGATTTCTGGCCTCCGCCCTTCCCCTCCTCCTGTGCGGTGCGAAGATTATCGCGCTGGGCGTTTACACCGTACGAAACGAAATTCGCTGGCTCGGAGTTCCTGCGCTGCTCACGACGACGGCAATCGTTCCCCTGATTGAAGAGCCGCTCTTCCGCGGGTTGATTCTCGGCGTTCTTCTCCGGATTTGTCCAGTCCCGGTCGCGATGCTCGCCACCTCCGCACTGTTTTCCATCGTCCATTTCTTGAAAGCTCCGGAGCATTCGAGCACGATCGTGGTGTGGACGTCCGGCTTTGTCTCCATCGCGCTCGCTTTTGTGCAGTTCGGTCAACCGATGCTCCTCCTGGCCGGATTCACCACGCTTTTCTTGATCGGCTGGATTCTGGCCGATGCACGAATCCGCACGCGTTCATTGTGGCTTCCGATGGGCCTCCATGCCGGCTGGATTTTTGCGAACGGCTTTTTCAATAAGATTGCCCACGTTGAAACCGAGATTCTACCGTGGCTCGGGAAAAATTTGCTCATCGGGCTCGTCCCGCTTGCCGTGGCTGTTATAACCTGGACGCTGATGCGCGCGTGGATGAATCATGTTGCGACTGCACCACATTGAGCCGCTCCGCGGATTAATCTCGCTGTTTTACCCGGCGCTCTGCGCTATTTGCGGGGAGAGCGTTGAATCGAGCGAACAGCTTTGTGCTGTTTGCTTGAGCAAAGCTCCGCAAATCAAGCCGCCTTATTGTGCCAGGTGCTCGGAGCCGTTCGACGGCGCCATTACCAATTCGTTCAGATGTGCCAACTGCGCGAACCGAGTCTTGCACTTCGACTCCGCGGTTGCCGGTTACAGAAGTCGCGGGATCGTGCGCAAACTCATTCACGATTTCAAGTATGGTCGTCAACGTCATCTGCGACATCAGATTGCTTTGTGGTTAAACGTCAGCTTGCAGGACCCGCGGCTTCGCGATCGCCACTTCGATTTCGTGGTGCCGGTGCCGCTACATCCGGCACGGGAACGCGAACGCGGATTCAATCAGGCGCTGCTCCTGGCGGAACTCTTCTGCATCACGCACCGGCTCGGGCTCCAGCCGCTGCTCGAACGCATTCGTTACACCACGACGCAGACCGCCTTCGATCGTACTGAGCGTATGGAAAATTTGCGCGACGCCTTCCGTTTACGAAAAAACGCCGACGTGCGAGGTTTGCGCGTGCTCTTGATTGACGATGTCCTCACAACCGGCTCCACGCTCAGCGAGTGTGCGCGGGTCCTGAAGGCTGCCGGGGCGGTGTCAGTCCACGCCGCGACCGCCGCTCGCGCCTGACCTATGGCCATTTTTAAAAAACCGTCGATCAAGATCCCCAGCCGCAAGAAGCGGGAGATGCCACAGGGACTCTGGCAAAAATGCCCGGGCTGCTCCGAGGTGGTGCATGAGATCGAGCTGTCACAAAATGAGCGCGTCTGCCCGCGCTGCGATTATCATTTTCCACAGTCGGCCAGGGGACGAATTGCTAGCCTCCTCGATCCCGGAACCTTCGTCGAGCGCGACGCGGATCTGCGTTCAATCGACACGTTGCGTTTCCAGGGAATGGCAAGCTACAAGGATCGGCTGCACAAATACCAGGAGAAGACTGGAATGGTCGATGCCGTTCTCAGTGGCCACGGCCAAATGGAAGGCCACAAGATCTCGATCGCCGTGATGGATTTCAGTTTTCTGGCCGCCACCATGGGCTCGGTCGTGGGTGAGCGGATCACCAGAGCCATCGAATACGGGACCGCGAACGGAACTGCGGTCGTCATCGTTTCGGCTTCCGGCGGGGCGCGGATGTACGAGGGAATGCTGAGCTTGATGCAAATGGCGAAGACGAGCGGCGCGCTCGCCCGTCACGCCGAAGCCAATCTGCCCTACCTCAGCGTCCTGACTAATCCCACGACGGCGGGAGTCATGGCGAGCTTCGCCTCGTTAGGCGACATAATTATTGCGGAGCCCCGCAGCATGATCGGTTTCGCCGGACCGCGCGTGATCCGGGAAACGACGCATCAGGATTTGCCGGAAAATTTCCAAACCGCGGAATTCCTGGAAGAGCACGGCTTGATCGACGCCATCGTGCATCGAAAAAGGATGCGCGCGCAGATCACGCAATTTCTCAATTACTTTTCCGCCGCTGCGCAGTGAAGGCGGGAGGGGGCGGGCCGCGACTATCCGCCGATTATCAGGAGGCACTCTCCTGGCTTTACGGGACCCAGCGTTTCGGAATCAAGCTCGGCCTCGAAAACATTCGGCGATTGCTTGCGAAACTCGGATTGCCCGGACGGGGGCAGCGCTTCATTCATGTCGCTGGCACTAATGGCAAGGGTTCCGTCTGCGCCATGGTCGACGCAATCTGCCGCGCCGCTGGCTACCGCACAGGTCTCTTCACCTCCCCTCACCTCGTAACGTTTCGTGAGCGGATTCAAATCAACGGCGAAATGATTCCCGCGCGAGCTGTGTCCGATGGTCTTTTGATCATTCGGCAGATCACCGCGGAGTGGCAGCCAGCGCCAACCTTTTTTGAAACTACGACCGCTCTCGCGCTCCGTCACTTTGCCGGAGAAGCGGCCGAGATCGTGGTGCTGGAGACCGGGATGGGCGGGAGACTGGATGCGACGAACGCGGTGCAGCCGGTCGTTTCCGTCATCACTCCAATCGGTTTGGATCACCAGACGTGGCTCGGGGCGACAATCGCAAAGATCGCTGCGGAAAAAGCCGGGATCATCAAACATGGGGTGCCGGTCGTATCGGCGGCGCAGGAACCGGCTGCGGAAGAAGTCCTGCGAGCGCGTGCGTCCGAATGTGGCAGTGAAATCCATTTCATCACAGAGCCGTATACCGCCAGTTCAATTTCACTCGCAGGCGCACACCAGAAGCGAAACGCGGCGCTCGCCATCGCCGCCCTGCGTGCGGCCAGTGTCGATGTCGGTGACGGAGCGGTGAGGGACGGCCTCGCCTCGCTCGAGTGGCCGGCGCGGTTTCAAATGTGGGATGAATCGACGATCGTTGACGGCGCTCACAATGCCGCCAGCGCCGAGGTGCTTGCTCAGACGTGGCGTGAGCGGTTTGGTAACACGAAAGCAGCGCTGGTCTTTGGCATTTTGCGGGACAAAGAAGCCGCGGCGATATACCGGGCGTTGTCCGGGATCGTAGACTCGGTCTTTCTTCCCGAGTTTCGCGGAGATCGCGCCACGGATCCAAACGAACTGGCCGCAGTCCTTCAGTCGGCGAGCGGAGAAATGCGATTCACGGTGTGCCAATCAGTCGGCCAGGCAATCACTGCGGCGCATGCTCCGGGAAATCGCGTGCTAATAACTGGTTCGCTTCACCTGGCAGGCGAAGCGCTCGCCTTCTTGCGTGGCGAGCCGGCGGCATTCGAAGAATGCACGCAATAGCTCGAAGCAACGCTTTCCAACGCGGCAAATTTAGGCGCTCGAACGGCGGTCATAGACCGCCGCTACAGACGGCCCGCTCGCAGGACCCCCGGTCCCTGTTTGTCATTCTGAGTGGAGTTTCGCGAACGCGAAACGCAGTCGAAGAACCTCACGCTCTACGCGCAAGGATCCTCCGGACAGGTCGCGGGATTCCTCCACTCCGCTCCGCTTCGGTCGGAATGACAGGCGAGTTGGGGCGCTGTCGTCAACTGGTTGCAATCTCGATGCGCGGAAATAGCGGTATCGGTTTACCGACAATGTGACCGTCGGGCAACTTTCCCCACTCTGCATCCGCGAGGGAGAAGCGCTCTTCTTTGCCGCTCAACTCCGCCTTCAAGTTGAGCTGATCGAAAATGCCGTGCGCGGCTTTCGGCAACACAGGAGAGATGAGGATTCCGATAATGCGAAGCAACTCAGCGCAGTCGTAAAGCACACCGTCTAATGTTTCCTGATCTGCAACGGCGGACGACTTGGCCAGCTTCCAAGGAGCGTAAACCTCGATAACGGCGTTGAACACGGAGGTGAGGTGCAACATGTTCTCCAGCGCGCGAGCAGCCGCAATGTGCAATTCGTCAGATGCAAACCCCGCACGATATTCGTCGGTGAGCCGCCGATATCCATCGGGTGCGTCTTTCGACGGATCCAAACGATCGACGTAATGAAGACGCCCCTCTCGATAGCGGTGCAGCATGCTTAAGGCCCGATTCAAAAGGTTGCCGAGCCCGTTCGCGAGATCGCTGTTGTAGCGCTCCACAAGCCGGTCTTCGGAAAAATCTGCGTCTTTTCCCGTCGCAATATCGCTCATCAAATAATACCGTAACGCTTCCGCCCCGTATTTTTCGGCAAGCGTATTTGGATCGACGACGTTACCTAACGACTTGCTCATCTTCGCGCCGGAGATGTTCCACCAGCCATGGACGATCAGCCTCGGCATCTCGTTCGCGCCAAATCCGAGCGCATGCAGCATGCTCAACCAGTAAATGCCGTGCGCGGGAATAAGAGTGTCCTTGCCGATGATGATCGTGGCCGGCCACCAACAGTTGAACTCGTCGAGGTCCGTACCCGGTGCGGCAGTGTAATTGCCCGGTGCAAAGGAGATATAATTCACCAGGGCGTCGAACCAGACGTAGGTGACGAATTCCGGGTCGAACGGGAGCTCGATTCCCCAGTTCAGGCGTGACTTTGGTCGCGAGATGCAGAGGTCGCCGGAAAGTTTCTCGATTGCGTTGCGCAATTCGACGAGTCGAAAATCAGGTACGACAAGATCGCGGCGTTCATCAAGTAACTCGAGCAGCCACTCTTTGTGTTCAGCGAGCCGGAAATAATAGTTTTCCTCCTCACGAAATTCGACCTCTCCCCATTCCGGCCCAAACTCGCCGTTCTCATTTCGTTCCTTGTCGGTCAGGAACTGTTCCTGGCGCACCGAATAGTAGCCCCCCTGCTTGTCCTTATAGATTTGCCCCCCGTCCCAGAAGCGCTGCAAAATTCCACGCACACAACGCTTGTGCCGGTCGCCCGTAGTCGCGGCCCAGCCATCATATTTGATTCCAAGCTTCTCCCACAGCGCTTGGAACTTCGCGGTGTTCGCGTCCACGAAAGCCTGTGCCTCGACGCCTTCGCGCTGCGCTGATTGCTGCACTTTCTGCCCATGCTGATCGACGCCAGTTAAAAAGAAAACGTCATCACCGCGCAGCCGGCGATACCGTGCGATCACATCCGCCAGGATTTTTTCGTAGGCATGGCCGATGTGCGGCGCGCCATTCGTGTAGTCGATGGCAGTGGCAAGAAAGAATCGATCCGGCATCGCAGAGAGGTTGGCGGAAGCGGAAGGTCAGCGCAACCGCTGACGACAATCCCAGGCGCGGTGCTGCGACGGCTGAGATCTTACAACGTGACACGTCGTAATCGCAGGGCGTTCGCGATCACGGAGACCGAGCTGAGACTCATCGCGGCGCCTGCCAGCATCGGACTCAACGACCAACCGAAGACCGGGTAGAGCGCGCCCGCAGCGATCGGGATACC
>JBDTYN010000099.1:0-4399 GCA_040005675.1 Chthoniobacterales bacterium | reverse complement strand
TCCAAAACCATGAGCAAACGATCTCGTGCACCGGATAACCGGGGAAGCGCGACGCTTCGTACTCACCAGTTTGCGCAATGTGGCGAGCCGCGCGCGCGACACGCCAAGCGTCAACATTTACACCGTAACCAGCATCCAAAAATGGCAGCCGACTCAACGCCACCCCTACCAGCATCAGTATGCAGGCGCTGCGTGTCAGGGCATCGGCCTTCATGCCGAATGATCAGCAGCCGGGGTACCATGGCTTCCACTGGACTAGGGGTCGCTGTCATCCTGAGGCTGGCGAAGCGCGCCGAAGGACCTCGCACAGGGCGATAGTCAATCTTCGGATCGCTCGTGTGATCAAGCATCAGGTGTGAGGTCCCTCGCCGTCTGCGGCTCGGGATGACAGCGGGTGAGCGGTGGTCGCGATAGCGGTCGTTCGAGAGGAACACCTATCGCGTAGCGCGCGTGACTTTGAAACCACAGTTGTAGCTCCAGGCGGGTGGACACACGCGTCCGGATGCATACAGTTCGCTGGCCTCGCCACTCGTCGTGGGATGCGATCTCAATTTATGGCTAAAACCGAAACAGACATTCAGCGGGAAAAAGAGATGCAGCAAGCCGAGGAGCTGCTCTTTAGCGGCCATCAGGAACTGGGCTTCGCGAAAGGGCTTTTCCTCGGGCGATTCGTGGCCGATTGGGCGATGCCCTATCCGAAATTTCTTCCGGCGCAGAAGACGGAACTGGACGCCTCGCTCGCCGAAGTGCGACAGATGCTCGACCGGGAGCTCGATCCAACACAGATCGATCGCGACGCGGATATTCCGAAGAGCCTGGTGGACGGGCTGGCGCGAACCGGTGTCCTTGGAATGACGGCGCCAAAGGAAGTGGGCGGCCGCGGATTTTCCCAAATGCAGTACTGCAAAATTTTGGAGGAAATCGGGAGCCGCGACGCCTCAGTTTCAGTTTTCACGAATGCGCATCACTCGATCGGGATTCGTGCGCTGCTTTTATTCGGCACCCGCGAGCAGAAGGCGCGCTGGTTGCCGCCCCTCGTTTCGGGCCAACAACTGGCCGCGTTTGCGCTCACGGAAGAAAACGCCGGTTCCGATGCCGCCAATGTGCAGATGACAGCAACGCCGAGCGACGATGGTTCCGCCTATATTTTGAACGGGCAAAAACGGTATATCACCAATGCCTCGCTCGCCCAGGTTCTCACGGTGATGGCGCGCACGCCGGTCCCCGGCAAGGATGGCAAGACTGCGATCACCGCGTTTCTCGTCACGCCCGATATGCCGGGCTTCGACATGATCGAGCCGCGCATGCCGAAACTCGGGATTCGCGGCACCGCAACCGGCCGCTTCGCCCTTCGCGATGTGCGCGTGCCGAAGGAAAATATTCTCGGTCCGCTCGGCAAAGGTTTGCGCGTGGCGCTGACCGTTCTCGACTTTGGGCGGACGACATTCGGCGCCTGCTGCACAGGCGCCGCCAAGACCTGCCTTCGCCTCGCTGTCGAGCACGCAAACACGCGTCGCCAGTTCAATAAGACACTAGGTGATTTCGATCTCGTGAAGAAAAAGATCGGGCGTATGGCGGCCGACGTTTACGCGATGGAGGCGATGACCGTCGTGACCTCGTCGCTCATCGATCGTGGTCTCGAAGATTACATGATCGAGACGGCGATGTTGAAAGTGTTCACGACCGAACGGCTTTGGGACGCCGTCAACGACACGTTTCAGATCGTCGGCGGCGCGGCGTATTTTAACGACAAACCGCTCGAACGGATGCTGCGCGACGCGCGGATCAATCAGATTGGCGAAGGTGCAAACGAAGTCCTCATTTCGTTTATCGCGCTCGTCGGGATGCGGGGACCGGGGATGGAGTTCAAGGAGATTTACGACACAATGCTCAAGCCCACCCGCGGGCTGGGGAAGGCATGGTCGGCGGGCATGAACCGGCTCGGCGCCGCCGTGAAAGTTGCCAGCGTGCCGGTGCAGAGCGAATCGTTGCGTGGTTACGCGGGTCAGCTCGGTCGCGCGATCTGGCGCTTCAATCTCGCCGTTAACCGCGCGCTCATTCAGTACCGCGAGCCGATCCTCGACATGCAACTCGTGCAGGAGCGGATCGCGGGTGTTGCGATGGAAATGTTCGCTTCCGCCTGTGTCCTGAGCCGCTTGGATTCTGAACTGCAAGGCGCGAGCCGAAATGGGAGTTCCGCTGCGCCCAGTCAACCTGAGGCCAACCTCTTCCTCCGGCAATCCTTCCAGCGCATACGTCGTTTTCTCGCTGAGCTAAACGACAATGAAGACAAAGCGCTTCTCGCAACGGCGAACGCTGTCCTCGGCAAAGCAAAAAACGCTGGTCGGAACGGGGTTTAACCTCCCGGCCACTTCGGCGCCTTCGCTTTCTTGGCTCGCGCCAGTCGAGTTAGCGGAGCCTGAGGTAACGAGCTGCGAGACAGTGCATCCCAGGCCAATCACGCCTGAAAGTCGGGCCCGTGCGGCACGGAAAATGGTTCAAATCGTGGAGGGAATCACTCCGACAACCGATGAATTTGCCTTCGTTGACCATTCTGATCCCGTGCCTGAACGAGGAATCAGGAGTTGGCGGGGTTGTGCGTGAGTATTCCGCAGCTTTCCCGCATGCTGACATCCTGGTGATCGATAACGGCTCGGAAGATCGAACCGCCGACGTAGCGCGAACTGCCGGAGCGTCTGTCCTCACAGAAAGGCGCCGGGGAAAGTCGACCGCGGTCGCGACCGCACTTAGCTCGGTCGACACCGATCTCGTACTCATGGTCGATGGCGACGGGAGCTATCCGGCGGAAGGCGCAAGCCTCCTGGTCGATGAATATCTGCGGGAACCGGTGGACATGATCACCGGGATCCGCAGCGCACAGGAAGCGAATCAAGCCTTCCGCCCAATGCACCAATGGGGAATGTCGGTCTTCGCCGGTGTCCTCAATTTCGTTTTCCGTTTCCGTCCGCTCGATCTTTTTTCAGGCTTGCGCCTCTTCTCGCGCCGATTTTACAAGCACGTGCCGGTTCTTTCCCGCGGGTTCGAGCTTGAGATCGAACTCACCATTCAGGCCATCGACAAGGGATTCACGATGACGGAAATTCCGGTGGCCTTCCGTAGCCGGTCTCGAGGTTCGTCCTCGAAGCTAAGAACGGTGCGCGATGGGCTCCGCATTTTTCGACTGCTGCTCGTCTTATTTCGCGATTATCGACCGCTCGCCTTCTTTGGCGCATTCGCGGGCTTTGCGGCGCTAACCGGTCTGTCCGCCGGTTCCCTGCCGGTCACGGAGTACTTTACGACTGGACTGGTAAATCGATTGCCATTGGCGGTCCTCGCCGCCAGCTGCGTCACGCTCGCGATGATCATCGCCACGGTCGGTTTGCTGCTCGAGTCGAACCTCCGATATCACCGCGAAGCGTACCACGTTCAGTTGCGCAAATTCGGATCGCCCGGTCTCCGCCGCCATTCGACGCCGTTTCCGCGCGTGATCGCGAGTTAGGGCCAGAGGCATGGCCACGGTTCACATTCTGTCGCAATACATTTGGCCGGATGCGGCGCCGACCGGATGGTATGCCGAGCAACTCGCCATTCGACTCGGCGAACTTGGATGCCGGGTTCGCCTCATTGGAGGCAAAGGCGCTTACCGCGAATTACAGCGCGCGCAGCCTGACGTCGCCATAACTCACCTCGACCACTGGCGTGGGCGCCGGGGAAACCTCCTCGAAACATTCGTGGAATACGCCTCCGTGACGCGGGCGTTTGAGAATTACATCATTGGAGAAGTCGGTGCCGGTGACGTAGTCATCGTCACAAGCGCGCCGCCGAATACGGTGCGGCTGGCACATAGTATTGAGCGTCGCGGCGCACGTTCGGTTTACTGGCTGCAGGATTACTATCCCGAACTCATCCGTGGCCTCCGTGACTACCCAGTGATGCTCCGGCGCAGTTTTCGTCGGCTGTGGGATCGGAAGCTGGCACGGTGGGATAGTGTTGTTAAGATCGCCGCGAACCTCGGTGGCCCGGAAAGTAACAGCTCAGTCATCCGGCTCTGGCCCACCTTGCAGTTTGACCAGACAATTGCTCCGGAACCGCGGACGGCGCTTTATTCCGGAAATCTGGGCTACGGCCACCACGTCGGTTTGCTGGTCGAGGCATGTGAAAAGTTAAGGGATGATGGTTTCCGCATTTCCATTCGAGCTGATGGTCCCGGGGTGCGCCGGTTGCCCGGCTGGCTGAAAGCGGAGCCGCTAATTGGGAACAGCGAAGAGTTCCGCGAAGCCCTCTTGCGACACAAAGTCCATCTGGTTGCCGCGCATCCAGGGATCACGCAGGCGGTTTTCCCCTCGAAAATCTGGAACAGTCTGGCGGCCCACCGCCGGATAATCTGCACCGGCTTTGC
>JBDTYN010000098.1:0-8236 GCA_040005675.1 Chthoniobacterales bacterium | reverse complement strand
CCCGACTCGAGAGCGGCGCGGCGATGCTCTCAAGCGACTGACGTTCGGCTTGCACTCCAATCCACGCCTCAACCAAGGCCGCAACAACCATCAGCCCTGCGCCGACCAGATATCCGATAAAGAGCGCACCGCGTGAGCCCGTGCCAATCAGCGCACCGAACAGCAACGGCGCGAAGACGCCACCGGTGAAAGTGCCGATGGAGTAAAAGATCGCGATAGCCAGCGCCCGAATCTCCAACGGAAAAATTTCGCTCACCGTCAGGTAAGCGGAGCTTGCGGCAGCCGATGCCACGAAGAAGATCACAGTCCACGCCAGAGTCTGGGTTTGTGCCGTAAGAAAACCGGCGTAGAAAAGCCAGCCGGTGATCGCGAGGAAAATTCCGGATAGCGCGTAGGTCGCGACGATCATCGGCTTGCGCCCGACGGTGTCGAACAAATGTCCGATGAGCACTGGGCCAAGCACATTGCCGAGCGCGAATGGGAGCAGGTAGATGCTAACTCGTTCCGCGGGCACCCCGTAGAAGCGCATCAGGACCAGCGCGTAGGTGAAGAAGATGGCGTTATAAAAAAATGCCTGCGCCACCATCAGCACAAATCCCAGGATCGAGCGCTGGCGATGTTCGTGCAGGATGGCGTGCCATATCTGCCGCCAGGGCGTGTGCGTCCGCATCCGAATTCGGATCGGGGCGCCGACGATCGGCGGGAGAGGTTTGCGCTCTCTGCCTGCTACATTTTCTACCGCCGCGATTACTTGCTCCGCCTCCCCTGGCCGGCCGTGAATAATCAGCCAGCGCGGACTCTCCGGAATCCAGCGACGAAAAAATACGGCGACCAATCCCAGCGCCGCTCCGATCCCAAAGGCGAATCGCCAGCCCAACCAGACGGGCAGAAAATTCGGGTCGAGCAAAACCAGAGTCGCGGCCGAGCCCAAGGCAGCGCCAACCCAGAAAGATGCATTAATAATCAGATCAACCCGGCCACGAACACGGGCTGGGATCAACTCGTCGATCGCCGAATTAATGGCTGCGTATTCGCCGCCAATCCCGGCGCCGGTGAGCGCGCGGAAAAGTGCATAGCTGGCGAAGTTCCACGAGCAAGCGCTCAACGCCGTTGCGGTAAGGTAGACGCCCACGGTGATGAAAAACAATTTCTTGCGGCCGAGCCGATCGGTCGCGTAACCGAAGATGAGGGCCCCAAGCACGGCGCCGATGAGGTAAAAGCTGGCGCTCGCGCCCACTTCCGCATCGGTCAGGCCGAGCGTGTCTGGCCGCGTCAGGATTCCGCCGAGTGCACCGGCGAGGGTCACTTCCAAGCCATCGAGAATCCAGGTAACCCCGAGGGCGGTTACTATGAGCCAATGCCAGGATCCCCAGGGCAGGCGATCCAGTCGCGCCGGGATTTGCGTTTCGATCCAGTCGCCCGCACGCATTTGCTGCAACCAAAGCCGTGGTTGCGCGCACCCGCAAACCGGCGGCGGCGTTTCTGGTGGAGCGGCCGCTCCGCGGGCGATGTTGAAAAGTCACGCCAGACACGCATTACTCTTGGCATCGAGCGAAGGAGCGCTCAATCCACCATGCTAACCGATCCACTCAGCTTCGAACCGCTGTTCATGGAGCGGGTCTGGGGCGGACGGCGGCTGGAGACCGAGTATGGCAAGAAACTTCCGCCGGCTGTGCGAATCGGTGAATCATGGGAGATCGTCGATCGCGCCGAGGCTCAGAGCGTGGTGCACACGGGCCCCCTGCGGGGACGGACTCTGCATCAACTCTGGATGGAGGATCGCGATTTGCTTTTCGGCGAAATAGGAAACGCACCACGTTTTCCGCTTTTCCTGAAATTGCTCGACGCACGCGAGAAGCTTTCGGTTCAGGTTCATCCGCCGGCCGAGGTGGCACTCGAACTGGGCGGCGAACCAAAGACGGAATTTTGGTATGTGGCGCGCGCGGATCCGGGGGCGCAAATTTTCGCCGGGCTCGCGGAGCAATCGTCGCAACCGCAATTCGCAGCCGTGATCGCTGAAGCCCGCGTTGCAAATCAGCTCCACCGCATCGCGGTGAAACCGGGCGACGCCATCCTTCTCCCGAGTGGTCGCGTTCACGCGATCGGTGCCGGCAATCTGATTGTCGAAGTTCAGCAAAATAGCGACACCACCTATCGCGTCTTCGACTGGAATCGGCTGGGAGCGGACGGACCTGCGCGGGAGTTACACGTCGAGCAGTCGCTGCGCTGCATCGATTTCGCGGACATCGAGCCGGAGTTGCTCCAACCTGAGGGCGAGTCGCTGGTTCGGCATGAGCTCTTCCAAGTGGAAAAATGGGAGATTAATGGTGAACGCGCGGCTTTATCGGGCGATGCGTCCTTCGCGATCTTTTGCTGTCTGAGCGGCGAAGTCAGATGCAGCGGCATGTCCGCGAAACCGGGTAGTTTTTTCATCGTTCCAGCCTGCCTGCCGAACGTCCCGCTGCGACCAGCGGCCGGAGACACATCCGTTCTCCGGATCACGGCCGGACGCTAGCAGCCGTAACGCGACTTAAGGTTCAGGCATGAAGGCGGCCAATTCCGCGTGTCCGGCTGGGCACACCTCGAATCACTTCGACACCGTCGATTCTCCAGCAGGCGTCCTCTGAGACCAGGCTGTAGAGGCAGGTGCGCGCGTCGCCACCATTTCCGAAGAAGAATACCTGCATGATCGCGGTCGCTCCCTGCACTTTTACGGAACCGAATTCCACTCGGCCGGCGCGCATCATGTCAACGTAATCGCGGCGTACCATTTGTTCGAATTGCGCACGCGACAATTTCTGCTGCACCCCGCTCGCGGCGTGGCGGTAGGCGCTCGAAAAATCCGCAGCGCGGATCGCGGCAAGCTGGTTTTCCACGACGGAGTACAACTCCCGTGGCTGCGGCGGCGCGGTGCCTTCGCTCGGCCGATTCGTGATCAACGCCGCGGAAGCGCAGAGCAAAAACAAGAACAACAGGAGCGCGGCCTTGCTCAACTTGTTCATAAAGAGTCAGGCTCGGTCGCGGCGGATTGAAGACGTCTTAGGTACTGAAAACTGTAGATGCCGGTGCTGTGCCCATCGAGCCAGCGCGGCTGCAAGGCATAGCCGCCCACAAGCTGCCAGCCGCTTAGCTGGAAGCTGTGGGGGGTATAGGTAACATTCGGCCTTTCAATATTGCCAAGCACATCGGGTTCGCCGCCGCATGCGGCGCAGGGACATGCGCGGCGCAGAAATGGGAGCGGCAAATACGATTCGTTCCCATCGCTCCATTGGATCGCCAATTCGTCTCCAATGAGCTGGACGTTTGTCGGTTCGAGACGCATGGGAGTTCGAGCCTAGCAGGCTTCCCGGAAGGGGAGCAAGTTTCGAACTCACTGCTCAAGGAATCGCAACTGGAAAGTCGCGTGCCTTCCTAACCAAGCGACCGCGATCCGAAGATCGCCGTTCCCACGCGGACAAGGGTGGCACCTTCCTCGATCGCGATGTTGAAGTCATTGCTCATCCCCATCGAGAGCTGCGGGAGCGTAACCGCGAATTCCGCTTCCAGTTGATCGCGCAAGGTGCGCAGAACGACGAAGTGCGGACGCGATGCTTCGGCTTCAGGAGCGAGCGGTGGAATGGTCATCAGGCCCTCGACCATGAGCCTTGGCAAACTGAGCAGTTGATCGAACGCATGGCGGACGGCATCGGGCGAAAAACCAATCTTGCTCCCCTCGCCTGCGACGTTCACCTCGAGCAAGACTCGTGGATTCAAGCCTTCCTCCTCCGCGATCCGATTCATGTCCGTCGCGAGCGCGACAGCGTCGATGCTGTGGAAAAGCTCGAACAGCGGCAGCGCATGGCGAATCTTGTTCTTCTGGAGGTGACCGATAAAATGCCAGCGCACGGCGGACGGCAGCGACGGGATTTTCTCGCGCGCTTCCTGCACCCTGCTTTCGCCAAAAATTTTCTGCCCCGCATCAAATACTGCGCGCACTTGTTCCGCGTTCTGTTTCTTGGAAGCAGCGATGAGCTGCACGTCGGTCGCGACGCGGCCGGACTTCGCCGCCGCGTCCGCGACCGCTGCCTGCACCTGCTCGAGGCGGCCGGCAATGTCATTCATAAGCGTCGCGGTTTCGGCGGCTATTTGACGAATCGGTACGCCTCATGATCTTTCGACAATTCCGGCGCGTTCGGTCTCGCCGCACGGCCGCGCAACTTCAGCTCGCATGAAACTGTCGCGCAAGCTCCAAAAACTCTTTACGGCCGAAGCGGTCGACAGTCTGCGCGAGCACGCCATGCGCTGGACTCACCCGGTCGACCCGCGGCCGCTTCTGGCGCGTCTGGATTCTGCTGCCTGGGCGCGATTAGGTGAACGCTTTCCTCATCGCGCGGACGCTCCGAAAATCAATCGCTTCGTTGACGCCGAACATTGGATTCCGGTCAGCGTGGAACGCGCGCAGGATCTCTGGCTGGATCGAAGCCCGCCGTTGCGGCTTCTCGATCTCGGATGCGGCCCCGGATATTTCCTCTACGTCTGCAAATGTCTGGGGCACCAAGCCATCGGCGTCGATATTGACGAGCAGCCGCTCTTTCGTGAAACGACGTCGTTGCTAGGCGTGGCGCGTATAATCTGGCGGATCGAAGCGCGTGTTCCCCTGCCACAGTTCGGGGAGAAATTCGATCTGGTGACCGCACATCGTGTTTGTTTTCACAAGACAGTGCGGGGAAGCGACGGCCAGTGGGAGGAATGGGACCGGCACGACTGGGAATTTTTCCTCCGGGATATTCGGACGCGATTTCTGAATGCAGAGGGCCGTTTGCTTCTAGATTTTAATCCACGTGCGGATGGCTGCACGTTCTTCACGGCTGAGTTGCGCGACATGCTCCTGGCCAACGGTGCACGCATTTTTCGCTCAAAGGCTTTGCTCGGGTTGGATCCAAAGAAACCTCCGGAATTCAAAGTCCCGAAATCGGCCAAAGCAGCCTAACGACCGGCACTCGACCGCCAGTCGGAACAATCCCATCCCAGGAGCTGCTCGATCTTCTCGATCTCGCTGCGATAAATCTCGGCGAGATAATCTGCTTCCTTGCGGGTCATTCGTCGTTCGTAGGCAATTTTATTCCGTTCCTTGAACCTGACGCTTCGCAGGGGCGGCACCCCCAGGAACTCAAGGACAGTCGCGAGACTCTTCTGTTGCTCATCGCGAAACGTCTCGTACTTCAAAACCAGGACCTGCTGTTTCGGGAAAAAACGGTTAACCCGTTCGAGCTGCTCACTGTAAAATCCGCGGTCGAGATAGGAGAAACGCCGGGATTGCAGCGGTGCCGCTTCCGCGAGGCGCTGTGGCTCAGCCTGTAAAGCTGGCAAAAAATCGAGTGGATCAAAGCCGCGTTCGCGCTGCATGTTCCAATGGGAAAACGCGCGCTCCGCAGGGTTACGCAAGAGGATGATCAGCTTGATCTCGCGGTTATAGTTCCAGATCCGCTCGAGGGCTGGTTTCCAGTAAGTATAGGTCGGAGTGCATTCGCCGCTGACCCTCGTCCGGTGCGTGACGCGAAAGTGTCGATGCAGTTCCGCGTAATCGACCGTTTGTGCAAAACGATTTTCATTGTCGAAAAAGTGCAGCTCCTGGTCGTCCGACAACGCGATGTTCGGATGTTTCTCGAGAAAATAATGCAGCGCGGTGGTGCCAGCCTTTTGCGCGCCGGCGAGAATGAAGTCGAGCTTTTCAGGTTGCGAGGCGTCGCGCCGAAAGTTCATGCTGAAATTGATCATCGCGAGAGCTGCACGAAGAGGAAAGACAGTTTCGCCGGACCGCTGGAGCGCATCTCAGGCTCAACAGAGTCTCCCCTCATCGGGTTCTCGATTCAGGGATCCTTGCCTTCGTCCGCGCCGTGCGGTGTGAAGCAGGTTAATTGACAGCGAACGCAACCTCGTTACCAAGCTCTCCATGCACGATGATGCGGCACCATCGCCCGTTCTTTTCTTCGAAACCCTCACCGCTTATCAAAAGACGGCGGCCTTAAAAGCAGCATTGGAACTTGACCTCTTCACGGCGATCGGCGCAGTCCCCGCGACCAGTGCGGAGATTGCAGCGCGATGCAAGGCGTCGGAGCGCGGCATTCGCATCCTTTGCGATTATCTCACGATCCTCACTTTCCTCGAAAAGTCCGCGGAGCGCTATTCACTCACCACGGACAGCGCGACCTTTCTGAACCGTGGCTCTCCGACCTTCGCGGGCGGCACCGCTGGATTTCTGCTCGCACCATCATTGCGGACCAATTTTGATCATCTCTCCGCGGCGGTGAGAAAAGGTGGCACCGCGGACGCAGAACATGGAACAATCGCACCGGAGCACCCCGTCTGGATCGAGTTCGCACGCGGCATGGCGCCAATGATGTTTCCTCAGGCGGAAGCACTGGCGGACCTGCTTTCGCTCGCGCCCGGCGGCACGACGAAGGTGCTCGATATTTCGGCGAGCCATGGCGCGTACGGAATGGCCGTCGCAAGGCGCAACGCGGACATTCATCTGGTGGCGCTTGACTGGGAGCCTGTTCTGAAATTAACGCGTGAGAATGCGGAGAAGGCCGGGCTCGCCGAACGCTTCAGCACCATCGACGGGAATGCGTTCGATGTGGAGCTCGGGCGCGATTACGACGTTATTCTAATCCCAAATTTTCTGCACCATTTTGACGCCGCTACGTGCGTCGATTTCTTGCGAAAAGTGAAGACTGCTCTTCGTGACGGCGGCCGCGTCGCGATCGTGGAATTCGTGCCGAACCCGGACCGCATTTCGCCGCCCGAAGCCGCAAGTTTCAGCCTGGTGATGCTTGCCACCACGCCTGCGGGCGACGCTTACACTTTCGCTGAATTTCAGGAGATGCTCAGCCAGGCCGGCTTCGGCGAAACCGAGCGCCATCCTCTGCCTCCAGGTGTGGCAACGGCAATCATTGCCAGGAGGTAGGGCGCGGAGAGCCACGCAAGGTTCGGCAGTATGCAATTGCTCCTGGCAGGTTTCTGGGGATTGGTCGCCGGCTCGGCGCTCATTATTGGCGCGCTGGCTGGCTTCTACCTGCGGGTGCCGCAGCGCGCAATTGCCGGCATCATGGCGTTTGGTGGAGGCGTCCTGATTTCGGCGCTGTCATTCGATCTCATGGACGAAGCCTATAAACGTGGCGGCTTTGACTCGACTGCGGCCGGATTCATCGGCGGCGCCGCGATCTACACCGCCGGGAATTGGTTCCTGAACCGCGCGGGCGCGAAACACCGCAAGCGCTCCGGCCATCACGTGCAACAACCGTCCGCCGAAGAAGGTGGGGGAATGGCGATCGCGCTCGGCGCGCTCATCGATGGTATCCCCGAATCGATCGTGATTGGCGTCAGTTTGATTCAAGGGGGCGCCGTTAGCAGCGTGGCCGTGGCAGCGATTTTTTTGTCAAATATACCGGAGGGGCTTTCCAGTTCCGCCGGAATGAAAAAGGCGGGACGTTCCGCTCTCTACGTGTTTTCGGTTTGGGGTGCAATTGCGGTGATCTCCGGGCTGGCCGCTCTCGCAGGCTACGGGATCTTCAGCCACTTCTCGGACGATGTGATCGCTGCTACCACGGCGATCGCTGCGGGTGCGATTCTCGCCATGCTGGTTGACACAATGATTCCGGAAGCTTTCGCGGAAGCCCACGACTTCGCGGGTCTAATCACTGTCACTGGATTTCTCGCGGCATTCGTGCTGAGCAAGCTGAGCGAATAAGTGCATTGGCGTTACCGTATCAAAACCGCGATATGTCTCGACAAGGCAACGTGCGTGTCGAAGGATGCACGCGTGCCTGCACCAGCACTCTGCTGATGCGCAAGATACAGAAAACCTCCCTATGAGCTTCCAAAAAAATCTCGGCCTTCTTGTGCTCGCGATCTTCCTGATTGTTTACGGCATCGCGACCGCTTTCACGATTGCCATACCGACGGTCCTCCTGGGCCTCCTCGCCTTGATCGCTGGGATTCTAATCCTGATCGGTCGATAGGAGAGCTCGGCGGTCAGGGCACTTCGAAAACTTCGACCGGGCCGATGCCAGTCGTAGCGTCGCGGCCACGCAGGACAACTGTGTAGGCAGCGCTTGCTAGCACCGATACGATCGCCAATTCGCGATCGTCGGATGGTGCGAGGCTTGCCGCCTGCAGCGAAAGTTGTTGAGCGTCCTTCCAGTTAATCTTTAGCCGTTTGGTCGCCAGACAGTTGTGGAAAGCAAAGTGAGTGGGC
>JBDTYN010000097.1:0-15578 GCA_040005675.1 Chthoniobacterales bacterium | reverse complement strand
TGTTCTGACTACTATTTTGATTTCTGTGCGCGGGAGGATCTGCGCGATTTCCGCTTCACGATTGGCTGCCCGCATTAAGCTTAGGTCCGAGGCGGCAAGAGCCGCGCTTTGGTCTCGTCAGGCAAATCGGAGTTGCCGATCCAATTGATGGCGCTCCCTGGATCGATTTTCAGCCAGACGCGGGCCGCTGATTCTGTCTGGTTCTCGCGTATAGTTTCGTCACTAATTGTCTCCGCCCATTGCACCGCGGCCTGCGGATCGGAAGATGTAATGCGGTTGGTGAAGGCGCGCGCCGCTGCATCCCGCGACGGGCCCTCAGATAAATTACCGAGCCAACTGGCGGCGGCGGCGGGATCAGTTTTCGCCCACCGATTCATTAGGTTTGCAGCAACCTGCTCACGCGTTTTGCCTTCGGGCAAGGACGCCGCCCAACTCCCCGCCGCCTGCGGATCGTCGCTGGCCCATTGCGAAATAACGTAACTGGCCGCGTCGGCCTGCGCATCGCCGGAAAGGGGCGATGTCAGTTTTGCCGCCGCGCCCGGATCATTTTGGGCCACGACGGAGATGATATTTGGCAGGATGGCATCGCGGGCAGTGCTCTCGGATAAATTTTTCGCCTAGTCGAGCGCGGCTGCCGGATCGCTCTTGGCCCATTGGCCGGAAATATTCGCGAGCAGATTCTCGCGTACGTCCCCGGCGCTATTGTGAAGCGCAAACTCGGCTGCCGCCTGCGGATCCGTTTCGCTCCACTGCGAGACGAGCGGCTCAAGCGCATTTTGGCGCGCGGTGCCTTCGGGAAGTTTTTCGATCCAACTTAGCGCAGTTCGTACGTCGGAACTGGCCAGTTGTCGCGCGATGGCTCCCACCGCTTGGTCCGTTGCCTTGCCAGACGGGAGCGCCGCAACATAATCCGTGGCCCCACCTGGCTCGTTTTGCGCCCAGCTCGACAGAGCGCTTTCCCGCGCGCGACGTTCATCTTCACCAGCCGGGAGTGTCTCCGTCCAGGCGAGCGCCGCACCGCGATCGTTCTCCGCCCATTGTCGCGCGATATCGGCGATCGCTTGATCACGCATCGGACCGGCGGGCAATTCAGCGGTCATGGTAGCGACTCTTTGCGGATCTGTGTTTGCCCAGCGGGAGAGAATTATTTGCAACGCATTATTGCGCGCCTGGCCAGCGGGCAGATTATTGGCCCAGGCGTAGGCCGCTTCGGCGTGCTGCTCGGCCCACGTTGAGGCGACCAGTTGCAGCGCCATATCGTGAGTCGATCCAGCTGGGAATTGCGACGCACGCTGCCCGGCCGTTACCGGATCAGTGCTGGCCAAACGACTGAAAACCGGCGCATACAGCATCTGACCCTGGCCTGACTCCGGAAGACTTTGCAGAAAATTGAGCGCGCTCTGGGGATCTTCTTCGGCGAGAACGGAGACTAAGGACTGCAGCGCCCGCTTACGTTCCTGGCCCGGCGGCAATTGCGTGACCCAAGTGGTGGCCGCCGCGGAATCATTTTCCGCCCAGCTCGTCACCACGTCTCGAACGAGCCAACTGTCTTCCGCCCCCGTCCCTTTCGTCTGCGCATAGGCGAGCGCGACTTGCGGGTCGGCTTCCGCCCAGCGCGAAATGAGCATCGACAGGAAAATGTTTTTCTCCCGCTGATTTGGTAGCTTTTGGACTGCGTCCATTACTGGCCGCACACCTTTTGGGTCGAGCGCGTCAATCAACTCATTGAGCTCGCTGTAAACATGCTCATTCGCGTGATGAGCCACCGCACTTTTGATCGCAGCGATAAGGTTTTCCTCGAGAGAGGAGCCGCCCGTGGCCGGGGCGGAGCTGTCGGGTGAAGGGTCTGAGCGAACTCCGGACGTTGAGGTAGTCTGTTTATTCTTGGGAAATGCCGAAGCCGAAGCTTTCGCCGCTGTGGGCAGTGCGTAATGGCAGATGATGATGCCAGCCGCGAACGCAACTGTAACGGCACTTGCGATTGCGAAGATGAAATGCTTCACAGGGGAAAAGTAACCGCGCGGACGTGCACTCCGCAATATCGGCAAGCGCATGTAATTGAAGTGCTTTGGCGGCGGCCCGCCAACGGGATTTCGTTCCATTTGCTGAAGCGCGAGCAGGAGCGCACGCGAACCGCGTGCGCCCCGCTCGAATAGCGGCATCCCCTTGCCACTAAGCCACGTGATTATCCGGGCCCACCTCCGCCGCACCGGATGGTAGTGAATGTCACCGTATCAAATGCCCTCACGCCGTTCGCGTTTACCGCACGGACCCGCGCGGTAACCCTCTTTTCGTCAGGGTAACGATGCGTGACCGTTGGATTGGAGCTGGCCACCGTATCAAAAACACCGTCGTTATTGAAGTCCCAGCGATACCTGGCGGCCTGGTTCGGCTGCACTGTGGCTGACAAGGTCACCTGCACGAAGTCTCCGTTCAGGCAACTCTGTTTCACAACGAAGGCAGTGACAGTTAGCGCTGTGCTGAGGGTGCTGCTACGGCAGTTAAGACGAGACTAAGGCCTGCTGCCGCAAGCCAAGTAAACCATCGCTTTCTTTTCATAATGTATTTTCTCCTGTTTTTGTTGCGTTTGATTCGAAGTTTTTCGGACTGGCGCACACGCTAACTGCTCCTGGTTCGCCCGAGAAACCTGCAAAGGTTACACCGTTGTTACCTTCACCAAACGCTCTGAGGGCTGCCAAACCGCAGACGCACGAGAGGCACGCCGAGCTTTGCCATCGGTGATCGGGCGGCGCCAATAGTCGCGCGCACTCGGCGACCGCCGGAAACTTCCATCTCCAGCCACTTCTTTGGTCTTTCGACTGTAGGCCGCTGAATTCTCCGCGAGTAAATCACTATTACTGCGCTGTCTTACCTGGGTTGAGCGGGACTCGAACCCGCAACCAACGCCTTAAAAGGGCGCTGCTCTACCATTGAGCTACCAACCCGCGGAGTGGCTCAGTTTGTAATGCAGTCGAAGTCGCTGCGCAAGCTAAGCAAGCGGCATCTCCATCATAGCCAACAGATCGCGCAGAGACACTCGAGGTCGCTCCAGTTCGAAGACGCTCAGTCCCGCGGCCGCCGCTCCACGCCAGTCGCGTTCCGGGTCGTCACCTACGTGCAGGACGTGTTCCGCGGCGAAACCGCTCAGCGCGAGCGCTCGCCGGTAGATGAGTGGATCGGGTTTATCAGCGCCCAGTTCGCTGGAGAGGAAAACTGCGCCGAAATATTTCGAAATGCCGAGCTGAGCGAGGATCATTCGCAAGCGCCCGTCGAAATTCGAGACGATGGCGAGCGGCCACCGCGAGTGGAGCGCTTCCAGCACTTCGTGCACCTCCTCATGCAATTCCCAAACTCCGGCTTCGGCAAAATGTTCGTAGGCGATCTCAAAGAAATTGTCGCGGTCGAGCTCTCGCATGTTAGGCGCGGCATCCGCCAGCATGCGATCGACGAGTTGCCGCCACCACCCTTTATCATCATCGTCGCGCGGCCCAACAGTTGCAGGTCTGCCGGGCATCGCCTTCCACGTCTCGGCGAAGGCGCGTTCGAGTTCCTTTGCGTCGAGGACCACGCCGATCTTTTCACCAACGAGCGCGTAGTGATAACCGACGCCTTTAGGCAAATGAAAGAGCGTTCCAGCGGCGTCGAAGAAGATGGCTTTGAACAAGGCGTTTATTGACTCTCTCGCGCGATTCGGTTCCTCGCGCGCGGACGGCGTCGTGTGGATTCTCATTTCAATCGCGTGAGTTGAGCAAGCACCGCCTGGCAAGACAACTTCGCACACGCCCGCGTCGTCGCGCAGCCGTTGGACAATCTCAGCAGCCGCAGGCTAATTAGAACGGCCATGCTACCCGTCGAGCACAATGACCCAATCAACGAGAGAATTCTCGCTGTGTCCGAGGACAAAATCGACGGCTTTGTGCGCGAACCGTTCGAGGAAATTGCGCGGCGCTCGGGCGTTCCTGTCGATGTGGTGATGACGCGGATCGCGGCGATGCTCCGTGCGGGCACGGTGCGACGAGTTCGACAGACGTTGCTCGCGACCAACCTCGCGGACGGCGCGCTCGTGGCGTGGAAAGTTCCGCCGGATCGGATTGACGCCGCGTTCGATTGGATGTTCCAGCGCGATCCGTTCTCCGGTCACGTGGTGCTGCGGTCCACCGGGACTGCGACGGCCGGATCGGATTACAAGCTTTGGACGACGCTGAAGGTGCCGCATGGATTTTCACTGCAGCGGCACGGCGAAATCCTGGCCGGGATTGCCGGCGCGGAACGTTTTCGACTAATGCCGGCAAAAGGAATTTTTACCCTTGGCGTCGGCCATGTTCGGCGGAAGGCGCTCGAGCCTGGGAGCAAAGCCGCGCTCCCGGCACAGATGAATGAAACGCGCGCGGTCGTCCTGGACGAGCGCGAGTGGAAAGTTTTGCTCGCACTAAAACGTGAATTCTCGCCCGCAGAGATTGCCCCTTCGCCGTGGGCCTCGCGCGCCGCCGAAACGGGCCTCGATTTCGAAGAATTCTGCCGTATTGCCGACGCACTCAACGACCGCAAGATCATTGGTCGGTTTTCGACTTTTCTCGAACACGTCAAGCCATCGACCGGCGGCGTGCGTGTCACCCGCTTCAACGCGCTTTTTCATTGGGCCGTGCCGCCGGGCCGCGAAATCGAAGCGGGCGGAGAGGCGGGGCGGCACCACGTTTTGACTCATTGCTATTGGCGCGAAGCCGGTCCGGAATTTAAGAACGTCAACATCATGGCTGTCGCGCACGGGACCGACAAAGAGCTCCTGCTCGGGCATAAGCGCGCGATCGACCAGCATCTTTCTGCGTGCGGCATTCCCGTCTCCTACACCAACGTTTTCTGGGGCGGCCGCAGCGAGATCAAACCATCGGAAATTTCGCCGCAGCTTTATCGCGATTGGCTGCGCGAGGTGGATGCACCGGCCGCCGCGTGAAGGCCGACGGCCGCAGACATTGCCTTGAAATTAAAAACGCTGACGGAAAGTCTTCGCGCCGGAATGGATTTAAATCCGTCTGACATCAGCTACGCGGTCGCGATGCTGCTTTCCGACCGGAGCAACGACGACGATAAGGCTGATTTTTTGACCGCGCTGCACGCAAAAGGTGAAACCGCCGATGAAATCGCAGCCTTTGTTGAGCTGCTGATCGGGCGAGCGGTCGATCCATTGCTTGATCCCGCTCAGTTGTCCGGCCCGATGCTCGACGTTTGCGGCACCGGCGGAGACGGGCTCGATATGTTCAATGTCTCGACGACGATCATGTTCATTCTGGCCGCGGGCGGCGCCGTCGTGGTGAAGCACGGGAATCGAAGCGTGACGTCATCGTGCGGCAGCGCCGATGTGCTCGAGAAATTGGGAGTGCAAATCGATCTGGAACCCGAGGATTTGAAAGATTGCGTCGAGCGGCTGGGCCTCGGTTTCATCTTCGCCCGGAAATATCATCCGGCGTTCCGCGTGATCGCGGCAATGCGGAAGCGGCTGGCCCGCCAGAACACGCGCACCGTGTTCAACCTGATTGGCCCGCTACTTAACCCTGCGCGACCCCAGCGGCAATTGGTCGGAGTTTTTGCTCCCCGACTCACCACGATTTTCGCCGAGGTGCTGCGGCGGCTGGGTCGTGACCGTGCTTGGGTTGTTCACGGTTTAACCGATCGGGGATGCGGCATGGACGACATCTCGACCTGCGGCCCAACCACTTTGGCTGATCTGGCCGAGGGCAGAGTCACGACAGGCGTGATGGATCCCCGCTGGTTTGGCATTGCGGAAAGTTCATGCGATGAGCTGCAAGGCTCGCACGCGGGAGCCAACGCTGTGACCTTGGAGGGAATTCTAAGCGGCGATGTGCAAGGCCCCCGGCGCGATCTCGCCCTCGTGAATGCGGCCGGCGGTTTTGTGGTCGCCGGTCTGGTACCAAATATTCTCGAGGGCGTGGCGCTGGCGGGCGAGCAGCTCGACAGCGGGCGGGCGCTGAACAAACTGCGCGCGCTTCGCGCTTACCGCGGAAAAAATTCCTGATAGGTCGCGTCAAGATTCTTCAGCAAGACGACAGCGAGCCTCTGCCGATCCACTTCCGCTCCCAGCGCCATGGCCAGTGAGCCGGCGAAGTTTCGCAGTTCTCCTGGAAAATCAAGCACGGCCTGATTCACATTTATGCCGATGCCGGCGATCGTGTTGTATCCGCCGCCGGGTCTGGCACGCATCTCAACGAGAACTCCTGCAATTTTTTTGCCGTCGACGTAAAGATCGTTGGGCAATTTCACGGTGCACCCAATTGCGAATTGTTCCTGGATCGTGGCCGAAATGATCGACGTGAGCCAGCCGGTCAGACGCGCTGATTCGGCAAGGGCGAGATCAGGAAGGAGAAAAATCGAAAACAAGAGGCCTTTGCCTGCGGCTGATTCCCAACGTCTCCCGTGTTGACCACGTCCCGCTGTCTGTCTTTCCGCGAACACCACCATTCCTTCCGCCAGACTGGGCCCTGCCATTTGCGCGAGAAAATCGTTGGTCGAGCGGGTTTCGCGCAGGACGATGATTTGACGGCCAATCGTGCGGCCGCGCACGGCATCGCGCAATTGGTCTGCACGTAGCGGGTCCGCCAACCGCAAATCGTCGATGCGCGAGATCACGCCGACAGGAGGGTTAATTCGAGCGACAGATCAACTGCCGGGGCCGAGTGAGTCAGCGCGCCAACCGAAATGTAGTCGACACCGGTCGCGGCGATCCGCCGCACGTTTCGCAGCGTGACACCGCCGCTGGCCTCGAACTGCACTTTGCCTTTGCCCAGCGCTACCGCTTCCCGCATCTGCGGCGGTTTCATGTTGTCGAGCAGAATTACGTCCACGCCTTTCAATTTCAGGAACGTCCGGACCTGCTCGAGATTGTCGGCTTCCAGTTCAATACGCATGCCGGGGCGTTCGGCGCGCACCCGCTCGATCGCGGATTTCAATTTCGCAAAGCCTGAACAACCGGTGAGATGGTTGTCTTTCACCATCACCATGTCGAACAGTCCGATTCGGTGATTTGTTCCCCCACCGGCCGCCACCGCTGCCTTTTCCAGCGCTCGCAATCCCGGAGTCGTCTTGCGCGTGTCGAGAATCCTAGCGCGGGAGGCGCCGATCGCGTCGACAAACTGTCGGGTCAGCGTTGCGATTCCACTGAGTCGCTGAAGGAAGTTCAACGCGACGCGTTCCGCCGTGAGAATTGATCGCGCCGAGCCTCGGATTTCGAGAAGGGTCTCGCCCGCCTCGACCGCAGCGCCATCCTTGAGCAAGATCGCGACATGCACCTTCGGATCGATGCGGCGAAAAACCTCCGCCCCTGTTGCCAGACCGGAAACAATCGCCTTCTGGCGCGCCACGATTTTAGCCCTCGCTTGAGTGCCCTCGGCCACAAAATAACTCGTCGTGACGTCGCCCGGTCCGACGTCTTCGGCCAGAGCGCGGGCAATTGCGTCATCGGCGGTGGGATCCATGACTATGCTGGAGTATCACGCGTTCGCTCAGATATTGGTGCGAGCGACGCTTTGAGGCACACCGCCGCGGGGCGAAACAACGGACGACCGCGCGCGCTTGCGCCAAAAAAAGATTCGGGCAGCGCACGTACGGAGAAACAACAAACACGAACAACGTACTGCCGCCCGAATCGCCTTAACCTGATGCATTGGACACCCCGACCGGGCGCCCGTTCGAAATTTCTAAAAAAATTCGCCAGATCCTTGAAAATCGCAGCCAAAAGCGCCATTCAGACCAGAAGAGCGGGCCTAAAGCAGCAACTCACGCTGCGTTCCAGTCCGCTTTCGCTCGGCTTCCTCGGAAAGCTCCTGCATAAGCGATTTGAACTCACATCTTTCCAACGCGCTGATCAGCGCAGGGTAATCCGGTTTGATTCGAAGATCGTCCAACGGGATGGGCAGTTCGGTCGCGCAGTCAAGCTCGACCATTCTGCGATTCTGCGCGATTTGCTCCCGCGCCGCGACGAGCTTTTCGCGCGTCCGAGGGCTCTTCACCCTCTCAACATTTTGCAAAAGCAGGTCCAGCCCGCCGTACTCGAGAACCAGCGCCGCGGCCGCCTTGCGACCGATGCCCGCGCCGGGTATGTTATCGACCGAATCCCCGGCAATCGCCAGGATGTCACCGATCAGCTTTGGCGACACACCCCACTTCGCGGTGACTTCTTCCTCGCCGAGCAGAGCGTGCGTATCCTTTGGCGATGTCAGATCGGCCTTCGCAGTCGTGTAAATTTTGACGTTCGAGTTGACGAGTTGAAACAAATCCTTGTCATTCGTCGCCAGCACCACTTCCCAGCCGCGCTCGCGCGCCGCGATCGCGTAGCAGCCCATTAAATCGTCAGCTTCGGTGTTCGGCAGCGAAATGTTTTCGAACCCCATCATCGGGGTTAATTGCCGGATGAAATCTAACTGCGGGATCATGGGCTGCGGCATTTCCTTGCGCGTTTCCTTGTAGGCAGGCTGCAGTTCCACGCGCCGCTGCGGCAGTCCCTCATCCCAAAAAACCGCACCATATTCCGGCTGCAAATCCTTCATCATTCTCCGGACGGTTTTCGTGAATCCGAAGATCGCGTTGGTTGGTTCGCCGCGGGAATTAGACAGGTTTTGGATCGCAAAGAATGATCGGTAAACGTAGTAATGTCCGTCGATCAACAGCAGTTTCACACCGCATCGTAGCTGAAGCAGCGGCCTTCTTCATCCTTTTCCAGAAACTAGTCTTTCGTGCAGTTCGCGTTTAGATGAAGAGCGATGGAAGAAAAATGGATTGTCCGTGTCCAGGACCAAGAGTTTGGGCCGGTGGACCTGGAGACCTTGACGGAATGGTGGGCCGAGGGGCGTCTCCTCCCGGAGAATCCAGCGCGTCGAAGCGATCGTGAGACATGGCAAACCGCGGGCCAGATTGAAGGACTATTCCCCAGCGCGGCGAAGTCTTTCCCAGGTGAGCGGGCGCGAACGGGACGCATTCGGACCTTCAGCGAAATCTTCCTGGAGACTGGCCAGATTTATTGGCGGGGCTTTCCGCAGTTCTTCTGTCTCGCGCTGCTTGTGGCTGTTCCGTCCCTCATTTTTCAGATCAGTCTCGCGTGCGTCAACGTTTCCGAAAAGACCGTATTTAACGGTCCGCAGGCAATCGCAAGCGCGTTCGCAGTTGTCGCTTTTACGATGGTTCTCGTGGCGTGGCCCATATTTCTTGGCGGGCTGCAGATTGTCGCCATCGAAATTTCGGCTGGGCGGACAATCACGTTGCGCGAAACCCTGCAACGGGCAATCAGCTTTTGGCCGCGCGTGATGAAGTTGTGTTTGATCGTTTATCTGAGTTTTGCCTTTTGGACGATTATTCCATTTCTCGCGATCCTCTCGCTCGTGAGTGCGGGTGTGTCGATTCCGATTCTCCTGCTCGCGCTGCTAGTCCTGGGCTTTCAGGTGTACATGACGGCTCGTCTTTTTGTGAACTTCCTGTTCTGGCAGCAGGCCGCCGTTATCGAAAATCGGCCCGGCGTTGAAGCGCTGATCGAAAGCCGAAAACTGGCGCACACCAGGGCGACTGGACCGCGTCTGCAACGCCCTGCTTACCGCGGCGCGATCGTCGCCTCGCTCTGGCTCCTGCTTCTGCTCGCAATCAGTGCCGGTGTGGAATTGCCTTTTTTGCTCCTTCGGCTCCGCGGCATTACGAGCCTCGATGAGGCGACAGCAATCATGCAGACGCTTCTCCATTCGACTTCCTTGGACTGGATGACGTTCGTCACCTACACGATCAGCGGCCTTTTGCACGCCGCCCTGCGGCCGCTGCTCGGGATCGCGTTTGTTGTGCTTTACTACGACGCGAAGCGCGATGACGAACCGCATGAAGCGGAGAGCTAATTCAGCTGCGCAAAACGGGCGCGACATCCTGGCGGATTTTGCGGGCGCGCTGGAGCAAAGTCCGAAATGACTTCCTATTGCACCCGGCCTGCTACGAAGGCGGATGCGCCCGCCCTCGTTGACATTCTCAATCACTATATTGCGCACTCAACCACGACCTTCCTCACGGAGCCGCAGACGATCGATGACCGGCTGAAATGGTTCGATGAGCGATCTGAGCTTTACCCGGCGATAGTGGTCGAGGCGGAAGGTGCAGCGGTTGCCTGGGGTGCGCTTTCGGCCCATAACCCGCGCGGTGGCTACCGCCACACTGCGGACGTTTCGGTTTACGTTCATCCCGATTTCTACCGGCGCGGAATCGGTCGCAACATCCTGAATGAGCTGATCGCGCGCGCCCGGGTCGTCAAGCAGCACGCGCTGATTGCCAACTGCTGTAGCGAATCGGTCGCCAGCATTGCTCTCCATGAGACGCTCGGGTTTTCCCGCGTGGCTTGCCTCCGCGAGATAGGGCGGAAGTTCGACCGATGGTTGGATGTCATTTATCTCGAACTTCTTTTATGAGGCGGGCGTGCCCTGACGAAACCAAAACCAAAGGCGCAATGTAATGAGACGATTGAATTACCACCTCGTGGATGTCTTTACTGATCGTGCGTTCGGCGGAAATCCGCTGGCGGTATTCACCGAAGGCGAGGGCATTCCTGATGCGATCATGCAATCGATCGCAAAGGAATTGAATCTTTCGGAAACCACTTTTGTTCTCCCGCCCCGTAATCCAGAAAACGATTTTCAGGTTCGAATTTTTACGCCGGCAAGTGAGCTGCCGATGGCGGGACATCCAACGATTGGAACGGCATTCGTTCTTGCTCGCGAAGGCATGGTCAAACCGTTGGACAGAGACACCACGATCGTCTTCGAAGAGGGAGTTGGACCGATCCCTGTCTCGATAACCTGGAGAGATCGCGCGCCTGGATTCATCGAGATGCGACAACCGTTGCCGCAGTTTGGGGCAATCTTTTCAGACGCGGACGCGACCGCCGAAATGCTCTCGATCGATGCGCGCGACATCCGCGAAGCCAACCTTCCGATACAGGTTGTCTCCTGCGGCGTGCCTTACCTTTTCGTCCCCGTCAGCACCGTCGCAGCGATGAACCGGATTCGTTTTCGGCTCGATCTCTGGGAAAAGAGGCTGCGTGGAGCGCCAGCCGAAGACGTTTTCGTTTTTTCGAGGGAAACGCAGTTCCCGGGCTCTGACGTGCACAGCCGAATGTTCGCTCCTGCGTTCGGCATCAGCGAGGATCCCGCCACCGGTAGCGCCAGCGGGCCGCTCGGTTGCTATCTGGTGCGCCACGAGGTGATCCCGTCCGACGGAGAGCTGCGCTGCGTCAGCGAACAGGGAATCGAGATAGGACGGCCGAGCTTCATCAAGATCAGGATCGCGCACCGTGCGCACGAGATCACTGAAGTTCGAGTGGGCGGGACGTGTCATTACATGGGCGCCGGCACTTTGGAGCTCGACGAGGACTCCACTGCCCCATGACCCAAGTCGTTCACCGCGCTACCGCGGATGAACATGTGTCCGGATAAAGGTTGAGCCAGCAACACTACGCGGACTAGTCGTTAGGCTGGAGCCGTTGCTGATCGATCATGTGGCTTCGCTCTCTCGCGTCGGATTAGACCCTGATCTGTGGCGCTGGATTCCCACTCCCGTGACCACCGCCGACGAGATGCGGGCCTACGTCTCGATTGCGCTCGAGGAGATGCGCCGAGGCGTCTCCTTGCCCTTTGTGATAATCCATCAAGCCAGTGATCAAGTCATCGGGAGCACTCGCTACGCGAACATCGAAACCGTGCATCGCCGGCTCGAGATCGGATGAACGTGGATCACGTCAGCCTTTCAAAGGACTGCGGCTAATACCGAGGCGAAGTTGCTCCTCTTAACTCACGCTTTTGAGACGTTGCATGTGAATCGCGTGGAGTTTAAAACCGATGCGCTCAATGAAAAATCGCGCAACGCCATCGTGCGCATCGGTGCGGTCGAAGAAGGTACGTTTCGCAAGCACATGATTGCGGCTTCGGGGCGAGTTAGGAGTACCGTTTACTTTTCGATTGTCGACACGGAGTGGCCGGCAATAAAGACCAGGCTTATAGACCGGCTGCAATGAGGCCGGGATGCTTGATCGAACAACAAGTGTCCCTCAGCGATCCACGATCTAGTTACACTGCATTGCTTGCGCTCGCGCGGCGTGTGCGCTTTGAGTAGCTCAGCCGCATAACGCGGCTCCGCAAGCGACGTCTACGCCGACTCGGAATCCGAAGCCAGATCGCTTCGCCATTCCTGCCGCGTTTCACGGATGAGCGGCGTCAGTCGCGCAAAACAGCGGACCACGTAAGCAAGATAGACGGCGAGACCGGCGGTTTCGCACAGGATCAAGATGAGATGCCCCTCGCGTTGGAGGAAGAACGCCGGGTGCGCTTTGATGCCATACGCGCAAGCCACGTTGAAGGCAAAGATCGCCGGGACGACGAGCCAGATGTTGAGCCGCTGATCTCCACTGACGAGCGCGTAGAGGCGACATCCCGCCGGCCCGGCACTATCGTCTGCGCGCGTGCGAATGATTCTCTGGTCGTAGACGACAAGTCCCCAGACGAGCGCAGAGAAAATCGCGATCAGAACGAACCAGGCGAACGGCGTTTTCAACCGCGTGAAGGCGAGCGCTTCAACCAGGACGCACGCGACGTAGAAAAAGTTGTGGCCAAATTCGAGCGGCCAACGAATCACCGTCAGAACATGGATGATCGAGCGCGACCAGAAGAGCAGGATAATGAGTAACCCTGCAAGGACGTAAGGCCACGCCGTTCGCTGGTTCTCCGCCAGAACCGAGCGGGCGTTGTCAGCCAGGAAATAGAGTGCCACGCCCTGAACGATGCTGCTGAGCGTCAACTCGATGTTCACGACCATCGCATCGAGCTCGGTGCGATTGGCACTCGCGCGCTTCACGTTGTAACTGCTTATCGATCGCCTCCGCATCTGTCAATCAGCGCAGCGTTGCGTAGCTCGGGAAAAGAGGTTGAGCCCGTCGGTGACGTCAAAGATTTTGCGGTCGAACTCTCCTTATCGCCGTCCAATCGTCTCCGCAGGGTGCGACCGAATCTTCGAGCAAATCGGCCAGCCGAGGTTGCCATTTCGCGCGATCCTCCGACGGGTCGGGGTGTTCCTTCGCCGTGAAATTCAAAAACAAGATAACGCGCAGTCGTCTTGCCGGGATTTTGCATGTCATGCAACTGACCGGAGGGGTAGTAAATGACGCCGTTCGTGTTCACTGTGCGACCCATTGTTTGCAGGTTGCCAGAGAGGAGAACGATCGCGACGTCGTGTGCGTCAGTGTGCGCTTCATAGCCCGCGCCCGGCTGCAGCTCGGTCAGGTGTGCGTGAAGTTTGCGGAGATAATTGGTCGGGCCCTCAAAGATCAAGCGTGTTCCGAACCCTGTGCCGACCATGGGCCCGGCATTCTCCGGATTCCAACTCGCAGTCTCGAGCGCGTCCTCTACTTCAAGGGGTGCGCCCTTCCATTTAAACATGAGGTACGTAGTCGGGACGGACGTCGGGTTGCGAATGGTGTGGAATTGGAACGCGGGATAGTAAACAAAAGAACCAGCACACAGTCGCTCAAGTCTCGGCGCAGGCGAATCCGCCGTATCGAGGATCACCAGATCGGCTTCGCCATCGAACATAATTAACAGTTCCTCATCCGCGTGGGCGTGGGGAGGATGCGGTGAATGACCCGAGCTAAGCACCGACACGTGCGCGCCCATTCGCGAAACGTTCTGGGTCGAGCCGGCAAAGAGGTCATGCGGCTTCCACCGTGCAGCCGGATCCTCGGGCAGTGGCAGGATTAGGGGGCGGACCTCCGCCTCGAGCGGTGATTCACCATCCAACCTAGGGGCCGGAACAATTTTGTTCGCGCGGCTCAGGTCGCTTCCGCTCACAACCAATACCGGAACGCGAGTCCGTTTGAAACGGAACGGCCATTCGAGGTGCGCGAAATCGATCATTTTCACCGGGCTTCCCGCGGCAGCGTATTGGAAAAGCAAGGCCCGGCGCGCGCCTTGGGCGCGGGTGTTGTCCGATCCGTGCCAGAGGCGGCCATCAAAGAAGAGGGCATCGCCATCCCCCATCGAGGGCTGGATGAATTGGGTCGTCGGCAAAGCCTCACGGGCCCACCCGACAACGGATTCAACGGAGGCTTCGCCCCGTCGCAGACCGCGTTCGTGGGCTGCCTGTTGAATCGTTTTTTCGATTGCGTGCGACCCAGCGATGAGTTGCAGCGCCGATTCAAGGCTCGTGTTTTCGATTCCGATCCAAACGGTCACGAATCCGCCGTTTGGGTTGCAGCTTTCGATGTCGCAATGCCAGGGATGAACTTGTGCCGGCTCGCGCACAATCAGACTTGCGCCCCACAACAAGAAGTTTTCGCCTAGAAGAGGCCGCAGTAACGCAACCAAAGCCGGCCGCGTCGCCAGATCGTAAAGCAAACGGTCGCTCGCAGCGGCGCCCTTTTCCCACGCGCGCGGCGTTGGCGGATTACCGTAAAGGAAATGATGGACGACTAATTTGCATTGCGCACGTGTGAAAAGCGGAATTGGACCCAGGAAACCGTCGCGCGCGAACTGAGATGTAGCCTCCCGTGAAAAGGTTGTCGTCGGTGCAATGACCGGCTAAGACCGTTGATGCGCCACGTAATCGTGGGCCTGGTATTTGCGATCGAACGCTTTGGCAATTCGCATTAGCACCTGTGAGCACGAGGCTAGCCATCGACCAGAGCCAACCGGCTTCAGCCGATCTCGTCGTCCGATTTTCCTTCGCCAAAAATCCCAGCACCCACCTGGCGCGGGCTCCGCCTCCTCGGGGGTATAAGCCCAGAGCAACTTACCGGGCGAGGACGACGTCTTTTTTCGTCCAATCGTGCACTTGCGAGCAGTGCGGGCAACTCAATTTATGAGCCTTGAGTTTGGTATCGGTCCAGATCTCCTCTTCGACGGTCTGACCTGTCGCAGTTAATTTCGCCGTGGCCGGGCATCGCACTAGGATTCGTTTGATCATCGGGGTCTTTCAGGTTCGGTTGGTGGGAAAATTTCAGCCCAGGCGGTAAACGATTCGGGCTTTGTCGATGTCGTAAGGCGACATCTCGAGTTTCACGCGGTCACCTGTTGTCAGGCGGATGAAGCGCTTTCGCATTTTACCCGAAATATGCGCGAGGACCGTGTGGTCGTTCGGGAGTTGGACACGAAACATGGTACCGGCCAGAACGGAAGTAATTTTACCTTCCAGTTCGATCGCTTTTTCAGATTGCATGTGGAGATTTGCTGACCGGCGCCTTGTATTAAAGCGCCGGTCCAAGCAAAAGATGTCTTAGTGACGTGCGCCGGCAAATTGCCGCGGACGTTCTTCGCGCGGACGCGCTTCGTTCACGGTCAGGGTACGGCCCTGAACTTCTTTGCCGTTCAAAGCGGCGATTGCCGCGGTGCCTTCGGCGCCGTCGCCCATCGTGACGAACGCGAACCCGCGTGAGCGGCCGGTCGTGCGGTCCATCATAAGCGCGACGTCAGTCACTTTGCCGTGTTGTTCGAAAAGATCCTGCAGATCGTTTTCAGTGGTCTCAAAGGAGAGATTTCCTACGTACAGTTTCATTTATT
>JBDTYN010000096.1:0-13756 GCA_040005675.1 Chthoniobacterales bacterium | reverse complement strand
CAGACCGTGGAGGTCATTCCACGACGTCCCGCTTCTGCGCGGCTCATGATGACAGCGGAGGCGGTCAGGTTTAATAAGGCGTTATGGTTGCGAATGGAAGTAACGCGGCACTCCTCATTGTCGGGCACGGGTCCACGGTCAATCCGGATTCAAGTGTGCCCACCCTGGCGCATGCCGAGGAAATCCGGCGGCGCGGGCTCTTCGCCAGCGTCCGGTGCGCATTTTGGAAAGAAGAACCGAGCTTGCGCGATGCTCTGTTTCTGTTTCGAGAGGAGAAAATCCATGAGGTATATGTGGTCCCGAACTTCGTCAGCGAAGGGTATTTCACCGAGACAGTCATTCCGCGTGAGCTCGAGCTGACAGGGCGTATCACGCGGCGCGGTAACAGGCAGACTTGGAAGTACTGTGAGCCGGTTGGGAATCATGCGGGCATGACTGCGCTGCTGCTGAAGAAAGCCGGCGAAGTGGCGCCGAACGCTCCGCTGGCTGAGACGACTCTGCTCATCGTCGGGCACGGGACCGCGTTAAACGATAACAGCGCGGTCGCAGCCAAACGCCAGGCCGAAAATATCCGCAGACACACGAACTACGCGCGCGTCCTCAACGTCTACATGGAAGAGCCGCCACTGGTTTCTGACTGGGCGCAACTGACGAATACGCCGAACGTTGTCGTCGTGCCTTTTTTTATCGCTGACGGGCTGCATAGCTATCAAGACATCCCGGTGCTTTTGGGCATCGAGGCGGCGCCGACGGCGTCGGCGAGTGATCTCGCGAAAGCCGGGGAAGTCTTTCGCCGCAATCCGCATCATCTGCGTGGCCGTACGCTGTATTATGCGAGCTCGATCGGAACGGATAATCGGATCGCAGATGTGATCGTCGATCAGGTCACCGCATTCGATCGAACTGCGCTTGATCTCCAAGCGTCCGTTGCGAAGTTTCCGCGGAGGTCCACTGCTTGAGAACGCCGGCCACGATCAAAATGCTGCAGGAGCTCGGCGCATTCATTTTGGCCGGTGCTAAAGGGCCCGAGGCGGTGAAGCAAATGGCGGAGATGATTCAGGCCGCGCGTGGTTACCGCTGGGTGGGAATTTACAAACTCGCGCGGGGCGAGCTCACGATCGTCGCCGGCACCGGAGATCATCTGCCGGCCTATCAGCGTTTTCCAGTGACGCAAGGCCTGTGTGGGGCCGCGGCGGAAGCGCGTGAAACGATCGTCGTTGACGATGTGCGGAAGGATGCGCGCTATCTGCCAACCTTCGGGACGACGCTTTCTGAAATCGTAGTGCCGGTCGTCAGTAGATCGGAAAAAGTCGTCGGGGTCATCGCGGTTGAAAGCCAAAAACTGAAGGCATTTTCCGAGGACGACCGGGAATTACTCGAGCGCGTCGCCTCGCTGATGGGCCGCGCCTTTAAGTGAGCGGGGCGGGATGCGATGCCCGGCACGAACGCTTCGCGCGATGGCTGAAGAAAGTTCCCTGCCGTCTCGGACAGGTGCTGGTGGCGGCGGACGGGGACGGGTTCGAAATGCGTCATCGCGATGATGAACGGCGCGTTGATTTGCAGGAAATCGGAGACGCTGAGTCGGCAGCCGAAATCGCCCGCTACGATGATGCTGGACGTTATCGCCCGCTAAAAACTGCGCCGAATCTGCGTCACGGCTGGCGGTTAACGCTTCCCGATGCCGTGGCCGTGGAGCTTGCACTCGATCTCATCTATCCCGGTCGGATGGCGGTCTTCCTCACCTGGGAAGAGGGCGCGCTTGTCGCGACACCGCTGCGTGCCGCTTTAGCCCGACAATCGGGGATATATCGCATCGCGGCGAAAATCTCCGACGAAGAGATCAACGCCCTAATCGGGAGTTTTTGCCGATCCAACAGCGGCTGTTTGCGAACGATCCTTTGGAAGCGTGATGAAAATGGAAGTCCACCCTCCACACAGCTGCCGGCGGAGAAATTTGATCCATCTCACGACCAGTATGGACGGAACGAGTCCGCAGTCCCGCTGTTGTGCCAAGAGGCCTGCAACCTCGTCATTACCGCGGCGCGGGGAGTGGTGAAATCAGCGCAGCGCTTGTCGGATACGCCACAATCATGATTATCCGTGCTCGGGTGATCGTCACAATGGATGGCGATCCTATCGAGGATGGCGCCGTCGTGACCTGCGGTGATCGAATCGCGGATGTCGGTCGCTTTGCTGACATACGACGGCGGAATGGTGGCGCCGTCACAGATTTCGGTGAAGTAGCGGTGCTCCCTGGTCTGATCAACGCGCACTGCCACCTCGAATACACCCTGCTTCGGGGTGCGATTCCACCCCAGAAATCGTTCGCGGAATGGATCGGGGCGATCAACGCAGCCAAGGCGCGCCTGCAGCCGGAGGATTATCTCCGCGGCATTGACGCGGGATTTAGAGAAGCCGCGGAGTTCGGCACGACCGCGATTGCGAACTACGAAGCTTTTCCGGAATTGCTCGATCGAATCCCGCCTCCACCGATGAGGACGTGGTGGTTCGCTGAAATGATCGATCTTCGAGAGAAGCTGAATGTGACGGAGATTTTACGAATCATGCGCGGCGGGTTTGATCGAGAAAAGTGGCGCGGCGGGCTGGGCCTCGCACCACATGCTCCTTATACAGCATCGGGCAGTCTCTACTCCGATGCTGCGGACCTGGCGCGACGCGAAAACATTCTGCTTAGTACACACCTCGGGGAATCCCAGGAAGAGATGCAAATGTTTCGGGACAGTTCTGGTCCTTTGTTCGGCTTTATGAAGAGTTTTGGCCGGCAGATCAACGATTGCGGCGCTGGCTCCCCTTTGGCTGCGATCCTGGAGCACATGGCGCCAGACGAGCGCTGGATCGTCGCGCACGTGAACGAGTTAAGCGAAAATGACTTTGCGTTATTGGAACGCGTCGCCCGGTTTCACATCGTCCATTGCCCACGCAGCCACTGCTATTTCGGGCATGCGCCTTTTCCCCTGCAGCGGCTTTGCGCCCTCGGCTTCAATATTTGCGTGGGCACGGACAGTCTGGCGAGCAACGTCAACCTCAGCCTTTTGGCCGAGTTACGGGAACTGCAGCAGAACGAACCTTCGGTCACGGCGCGTGAGCTCGTGGAAATGGCAACCTTGCGTGGCGCAGCGGCTTTGTCGCAGGGTAGCAATCTCGGCCGAATTCAGAGTGGCTTCCTCGCCGATCTTATCGCTATTCCCGCAAGCCCATCCGGGCATGGGACATATGACGACATCGTCGCGTTCGAAGGCGTAGTTCCTTGGGCGATGATCGCCGGTGAGGTCCTACCGCCAAACCCCTAGAGGATTCACTCGGAACCGCCGTGGACGCCGCTTCCTGGGTGCGCCCTCTTTGTCGGTGGAGGCGACGGCATTGACCGATTAGCCGGGGGGAGCTTTTTCTCGTTTTTGCTTTCCTTCTCTCAAAAATGAAATATTCTCTCCTCTGCGACTATGGCAAAAATCATCATTATCGACGACGAACCCGCAATGGTTGAGGTGATTGTCACCCTCTGCCGTGAAAAAGGTCATCAGGTTTTTCCGTTCAATTCGGCGCCCAAGGCGATCGAGCAGCTCGACGCGATCGGTCCGCAAGTCGTGATCGCCGACATCAAGATGGAAACGACGACAGGGTTCGATGTTCTGCGCCATATCCGCGAGCATCACCGCCAGACTGCGGTGATTTTGATTACCGCCTATGCGTCGGTCGAGACGGCGGTCGAGGCAATGAAGATGGGCGCCTACGACTACGTAACCAAGCCCTTCAAGATCGATGAGCTGCAGCTTACGGTGCAGCGGGCGCTCGATTACCAGGCGGCCCTGCGCGAAAACGTTTATCTTCGCAAGGAGCTAAAAAATCGTTATCGCTTCGAGAACATCATCGGGACGAGCCAAAAAATGCAGCTCGTTTACAACCTGATTAACAAGGTCGCCGACACCGATAGCACGGTATTGATCCAGGGCGAAAGTGGCACAGGCAAGGAATTGGTCGCGCGTGGCCTGCACTTCAACAGCAACCGGCAGCATCATCCCTTCGTCGCCATCAACTGCAGCGCCCTGCCGGAGAACCTGCTCGAATCGGAATTGTTCGGTCACAAGAAGGGCGCGTTCACGGGAGCGGTGGTGGACAAACGCGGTCTCTTCGAAGAGGCGAATCTCGGCACCATTTTTCTGGATGAGGTGAATTCGATGGCGCCTCCGCTGCAGACAAAGTTATTGCGCGTCCTGCAAGAGCGCGAAGTGCGTCGGGTTGGAGACAATAAAAGCTCGCCCGTCAATGTGCGTGTGGTGGGGGCGACCAACGAACCGCTCCAGCCCAAGATGAAGGACGGCACCTTCCGTGAAGATTTATATTACCGGCTCGCTGTGATCCCGATTGAGATCCCTCCGCTGCGCGATCGTCTCGAAGACGTGCCTTTGCTCGTGAATCATTTCCTGCAAAAACAGGCGAGCGCCGCCGGCGGCGAGCCGAAGAAAATTGACCCGCAGGCCGTCGAGATTCTTTGCCATTACGACTACGCGGGCAACGTCCGTGAGCTGGAGAACGCGATCGAGCGCGCATGCGCGTTGTGCGACGAAGACTTAATTTTGCCGAGCGATTTACCGCCGCAAATCGTGGCTGCGGCGCAGGGGGAGAAAGCGGACCGCGCGATCGCGGCCATGCCGGTCGGTGAGCCGCTCGAGGACTTCATTCAGCAGCAGGAACGTGGCTACATTGAGGCTACTCTGCAGCATTGCGGCGGCTCGCGGGAAAAGGCGGCGAGCACGCTCGGCATTAGCATGGCGACCCTGTATCGCAAGGTCGAACCGAAGAGCAAAAAGTAATCGCGGAACTGAATCGCGTTCTGTCGGTAAACGCCTTTTATCCGCGTTTGCTCAGAATCCGAATTTGCTCGGCGTCTTTCTCGAGCTCGGCGAGAATCGCGAGGGCCGCTTCCTGTTTCCGGAGGGTCTCTTCGTTGGCAGCCTTGATTTCTTCCAAGAGTCTAACCGTGGCCTGATCTGCGGGCGCAGCGACCGGAACGTTATTCGTCGCTGTGGCAGACGGTTTTGCAGTTATTGCCGGCACGACGACTGGCATGGGCGACGGAGCCTGACCAGTGGCCAATGCGGTCGTCAACACGAAGAAGATGGCGGCAACGGCGGACTTGTTGTGCATATCAGCGGCCTCCCCGGCTCGTGTAAATGCGTGCGAGGCGGAGACCTTCGGCGATGAGCGCGAGTTTTGCATCGATCTTCGCCTGATTATCGGCGATCGTCGCCTGCTGCGTCTGCAGCTGTTTTACGAGTGCTGCGACCTTTTGCTGGTCGTCGGTTTGCGCGCTCGGACCCTGAGCCCTCGAAAACGAAGGAGAGATCAGCACGATCGCGACTGTGAATGCAGTCAGATAGGCTCGTTTCATCGCAGGTGGGCGCAGATATCCGGGAGCAAGTGGCGTTCCGCGCGTTAGCCGCGGCTGCGAATTCGCCTGCGCGGCGTGAAAATTGCTTGTCTTCTGGGATGCTACTGCTTAGCCTCCGCTGATGGCCGGCCAAGGCATGTTTCAGTCGCAAAACCTGTCGCTGCAACAGGTCCTTGCCCCGCAGCTCCAGCAAAGCCTGCTGATTCTGCAGGCGCCGCTGCTCGAGCTTAGGAATCTCGTGCAACAGGAGATGGAAACCAATCCGGTCCTCGAAGAATTGGCTGGCGAGATTGGGCCCGACGAGCGGGAAACGCCCGAACCTCCAGCCGCCAGCGACGACAAATTCAAGGAGGAGTTCGAGCAGCTGGCCAAGCTCGACGATGAATGGCGCGACTACATGGCACAATCGAGCAGCTATAGCGCTCGATCGCAGGAAGACGAAGACAAGCGGCAGTTCTTCTTCGATTCCATCGTCACCCAGGAGACGCTGCAGCAGCATCTCATGGGGCAGCTCAATCAAAACGTGCTCGACTCGCACGATCGTAAAACGGCCGAGCTCATCATCGGTAACATCGACGACAACGGATTTCTCCAGACCACGCCTGAAGAGATGGCGCTGAACACCGGCATTCCGGCGGAGGACTTTGAGCACATGCTGACGCTCGTCCAGAGCTTCTACCCGCCGGGCGTTGGCGCGCGCGATTTACGTGAGTGTTTGCTCATTCAGCTGAAGCGCGCAGGCAAACAAAACAGTCTCGAACATAAAATCATTTCCGATCATATGCCGGACCTCGGGAAACGCCGCTTTCCTGAGATCGCGCGGCGCATGGGCATCAGCGTCGAACAGGTGCAGAAGTGCGCTAACAATATTGCGCAACTCGACCCACGGCCCGGACAGATTTTCGCGGAAGCGCCGCAAAATTACGTCCTGCCTGATGTCACAGTCGAGAAGATCAACGGCGACTATCAGGTCGTGCTGAACGGCGAACAAATTCCGCACCTGCGGATCAGTAACACCTACAAAGACATCATGGCGCAGGATGGCAACGGCAGCGAGGTGAAGGACTACATTCGAGACAAAATCCGAAGTGGGAAATTCCTCATCAAATCGATTCACCAGCGCCAGCAGACGATTTCGAACATCGCGCATCAGATCGTGGCGCGGCAGCGCGAGTTTCTCGACCACGGCAGCGCGCATCTCAAGCCGATGACAATGGTTCAAATTGCCGATGCGGTTGGCGTCCACGAAACGACGGTCAGCCGCGCCATTTCGGGAAAATACATGTCGACGCCCCAGGGCGTCTTCGAGATGAAATATTTCTTCACGCCCGGCTACCAAACCTCGTCAGGCGAGGCGATGAGCAACACGAGCGTAAAAGAAGCTATCCTGGACCTCGTGAAACAAGAGGATGGCAACTCTCCCTTGAGCGACAAGGAGATCGTCGAGATTCTGAGTGAACGAGGTATCCCGATCGCGCGCCGCACGGTCGCGAAATACCGGACCGAGCTGAACATATTGCCGAGCAATATGCGGCGGAAATATTAACCCGAATTTTGCACAACCGCGTGACTTCGCCGGCGCGGATGGGATAGGCTGCGAGCGATGAACTTCGCCACCCGCGCTGCGGTGATTGCCGACTGGCGAGGCCTTTCCGACAGGATGCCTCGCCCCGATCGGTGGCAGCAAGCAAGCGACGTTTTACCCTCGCTCATGCAACGCCTCGGCTTGAGCGAACGTTTGCACGAAACCGATGTGATCGCCGCTTGGAGGCAGATCGTCGGCGAGTTCATTGCGACGCATTCCTGTCCCGTGACGCTGCGCGAGGGCGTTCTGTCCGTGCGTGTCCTTCAGCCGGCGCTGCATTACCAACTCCAACAGATCTCGAAGGCGGAAATTCTTCGCAAACTGAAACAACGATTTGGTGGCAAGGTGATTCGCGACGTCCGATTCCGGGTCAGCTGAGGCACGGCCCACCGGATAGCGGAGAAAACGAGAGCGCATTCGTGACCGTCAATCGCCCAGCAGATTGCATTCATATCGAGCAGCTCGAAGTGCTCGCTTCCGTCGGTGTAACCGAAACGGAACGAGCACGCGTGCAAAGGCTTGCCATCACAATCACGCTTTGGCCGCAGTCTGATTTCGCACGGCTGGATGACGATGTGGCAAAGACCGTGAATTACTCCGCGGTCTGCGATGTGACGCGGACTTTTCTCGCCGGGCGCTCCGACAAACTGATTGAGACCATCGCTGACCAGCTCGCTGCTCATTTGCTCGGCGCGTTTAAGATTCGCGCCGTCGATCTGGAAATCCGAAAATTTATCATACCGGATGCTGCCTTCGTTGCGGTGAGGCTGACACGCAGCGGCGGCGTTTGAGTCCGTCGCTTGCAAGGGTTCTTCCAGAGCGCGGCAACGATTCGCTTTTCGTCGCGCCGCTCCTAGTCTCTCACGTGATGTCAGATTGTCGGGCAGTGAAAGACTGGAAAGTCATGAAGACGGTGCAGCATTTTGCCAACGAGCATCTGCAAGTGGTAACGGAATGCGCGTGCACCCCGTCGCAAGCTACGACTCGCCCTTGGACGGTTGTGCACCGCAAACCGGCGGTCGTGATTGCGGCGATCACCCGCGAAGACGAACTGGTCTTGATTCGGCAGGAAAGAATTCCAATTCAACGCGCAATTTGGGAGGTGCCGGCCGGACAGATCGATGCAGCCTGTCCCACTCCGGCGGAAACGAAGCGCGTTGCCCTGCGTGAACTGCGCGAGGAGACAGGGTATGAACTCGCGCCCGGTGGGAAATGCGCCGCACTGGGTCAGTTGTTTTCGTCGCCTGGGTTTACGGACGAATGCGCGTCTCTCTTTGTTGCCCGACTCGTCCGGCTGAGTGCGACTGGTCACGCGCACGAGCCATCGGAATCGATCCTGGACTGCCGGAGTTTTCCAATCCACAAGGTGACAGCGATGATTGCACGGGGCGAAATTGCTGATGCCAATACCCTGGCGGTCTATGCGCGGCTCGTGGCCGGCGGAATTTTTCAGCTCAGCTGACACATCGCTGAATCATGGCGCTGCGTGACATTTTCAAATTCCGCGACCTTCCGGATAGCGAAACGTCGAAGCCTTTCCTCGAGCATCTCGAAGATCTTCGCTGGACGATCGTGAAAATCGCACTCGCGCTTGTCGTGGCAATGGTGGTCTGCTTTGCCTTTCGCTCCACTCTCGTGCGGATCATGCAGGCACCGCTGCATCGGATTGACCCTAAGATCGGTGCTTTGCGCGCCCTCGGCATTACCGACTCCTTCACGATTTCCTTTCACCTCGCTTTTTACGCCGGGATCGTTCTTTCTTTTCCGCTGCTCCTTTATTTCCTCGCCGAATTCGTCCTGCCAGCGCTGAGCGCGATGGAAAAGCGGTTCCTTCTTCCGGCGATCTTCGTAAGCTTCGCGCTCTTTTTGCTCGGAGTGCTCTGTTGCTACTTTTGGCTTCTTCCTCAGACGATTCTATTCTTTTTCCACGACACCGTATCCCTCGGCTGGGCTCCGGCCTGGACGGTGCAGGAATATTATTCCTTCGTGACGCGATTCACGCTCGGCTTTGGTCTCGCCTTTGAGTTGCCAGTGGTGGTGCTTGCCCTGGTGCGATTTGGACTGGTGACCTATCGATTCATGGCTCGCACTCGCCCCTACGCTCTGGTGTTGATCTTCGTCATGGCCACAATCATCACGCCGACTCCGGACATCCTTACTTTGCTCGCCCTCGGGCTACCGATGTGTCTGCTCTATGAAAGCTGCATCTGGATTGCGTGGTTCATGCAGCGGCGAAGCGCGCGGAGCGCAACATAGTAAAGCGTGGACGGCTCGTCAGGCATATATCCGCTTCTTTTCCGCGTCCTCGCATTCGTTCTGGGTGCAGTCGTCGGCTCGTTCCTCAACGTCTGCATTTACCGGCTGCCGCTCAATTTGTCGGTCAACGAGCCGCGGCGTTCTTTTTGTCCGGCCTGCAAGAAACAGATCCCATGGCATCAGAACGTTCCGCTGCTCAGCTGGGTTTTTTTGCGGGGACGCTGCGCAAATTGCGGCAGCCGGATCACCTTTCGCTATCTTGCGATCGAGCTTCTGGCTGCCCTTTTGTTCCTGGCGGTGTGGGTGAGCTTCCCGTGGAATGTCGCCATCGCCTACTGGGTGTTCGTGTCGCTTTGCATTGCCGGCAGCTTTATCGATTTCGAGCACTTCATCATTCCGGACGAGATCACCATTGGCGGCACCGCGGCCGGATTGGTCGCAAGCCTCGCCGTTCCCGCCTTGATGATGACAGAGCGGCGCTCGATCGCATTCTTCAGATCAGTCCTGGCCGCCCTTCTCGGTTATACGCTTTTGTGGATAGTGCTGGAAGCCGGGAAGCGGGCATTCGGCAAAAAGCGGATTCGGCTGGACGCTCCAACGCCGTTCAGTTGGAACCGAAGGGGCGAGGACGCCGAGTTTATCGTCGGAGAGGAGAAGGGATTATGGAGCGACTACTTCGCTCGCGAGACCGATTTGCTGCTCTTGCAATGCAATGAAGCGCGGCTGGCGGACCGGGAATTTGGGGCCACGAGTCTGCGTTTTCGTTACAACGAGCTTGTCGTGGACGGAGAAACGTTCGCACTCGACCAAATCGACACAATTCGTGGGATTGCGCGGGAGTTGCAAATTCCGCGCGAAGCAATGGGTCGTGGCGATCTGAAGTTTCTTGCGGCGATCGGCGCATTTCTCGGGTGGCGGGCTGTTTTGTTCAGCGTTTTCGCCGGGTCGCTCGCGGGTTCGGTGATCGGCTTGGGAACGATGCTGATTGGCAAGCGCGTCTGGTCGACCAAGCTGCCTTTCGGACCGTATCTCGCATTTGGCGCGGTCTTTTGGATGTTTTACGGCGAGACGCTCGTGCGCTGGTACGTCGGCATGATTCGCGTTTAAGAATGGCGGGCAGATTTGAACACCAGTCCGGAACGCGACCATCTTGAGGCAGCCGGTCGGGTTGCGGCGCGTTTTCCGCAGCGGTGGCTGCGCGCATATGTCGGGACGAAACTTCGCACCGATCCTGTTTATGCAGCCGTCTACGAGTTATTACACGAATCGACGGCGCCAATCCTCGACGTCGGTTGCGGGATCGGACTGTTGGGGTTTTATCTGCGTGAGCGAGGCCTGCTCCAGGCCATTACCGGACTGGATCGGGATGCGCGCAAAGTCCGTTATGCGGCCGCGGTAGCAGAACCAAACTATTCCATGATCGAGTTCAGGGAGCACGATGTAAAAAACGAAACGCCCACATTTCGCGGCAACATCGCCATCCTCGATCTTCTGCATTACTTGTCGCCAAGCCGGCAGCGCCGCCTGCTCACTGAATTAGCCGAGCGCGTTGTTCCCGGGGGGGTGCTGCTGATTCGCGATTGTCCCCGCGATCCAAACCCACGCTACTGGGCGACGCTCCTAGCCGAGAAATTCGCGCAGGCCATCACATGGAACATTGCGTCGTCCCTGCATTTCCCGTCCCGGCAAAGTGTGCGGGAAGTTTTTGCTGCCGAAAAATTTAGCGAACGAATATCACCGCTTTGGGGCGCGACGCCGTTTAATAATCACCTTTTCGTTTTCCGGAGAAATTGAGCTGCTCCTCTCGCGGGATAACAAAACGATAGTTCTTCTGCGTCGCGCGTCGCAGGGTCAGCTCGATGCAGCGCAGGTTGAATTCGGGATCCCGCTGCACGCGGTGCCCTTCGTGCAGAACGATGATCGCTCCGGGACGAATCCGCCGCGCGACCCGTTCCGCGACCGCCGCTGGGTCGCGCAGCAGCGTGTCGAATCCCCGCACCGTCCAGCCGACCAACACCAAACCGCGCGCGAAAAGGATTGGATGCACGAACGGATTTTTCAGGCCGGCCGGACTGCGAAAGAAGAGCTGCGGGCGGTCGGGGCGAATGCGGAGCGTTTCTGCGCAGCGATCGATTTCTCGCGCAATTGCGCGAGCGCTGAAACGCCAAAACCCTCGACTCGGATGTTGGAAGGTATGATTCGCGAGCGCCTGTCCACGGGCCAGAATTTCCGTCACGAGGTGCGGGTGCGCTTCTGCCTGGCTGCCAATCACGAAAAAGGTCGCGCGCGCCTCAAATTGATCCAGCAGGTCGAGGATTTTTTCCGTGTGCGCGATGCACGGACCGTCGTCAATTGTTAACCAGACTTCTCGTTCGGAGGTGTGGAAAGACCGGACAACGGGACCCCACCAGGTGCAGTTCGGCACCAGGGTGGCATAGAGCAGGAGAAGGTGTGATACGAACAGGGGCGCGAGAGCGACGAGAACATTTTTTTCCAGTAGCGCTACGGTCAGAAAGGGGGCGACCACCGCAAAGCCGAGGAGCGTTTTTCGCGGCAGGGATTGATTATTCGTCACGGATGCGGTCGGGAGGAACAAAGGCCAGCAAAAGCGCTGCGGTCAGATTGAGCGCGATAGCCATGAGCCACGCAATTCCGGCAAAACGTGCCGCGGAGTCGGTCTGGGCGAGCGACCAGGCAAAAACCGTGGTCAGGCCGCAAATCAACACGCTCTGCGCACGGTTGTCCGGCAGCGTCCGGATAATTCGACCCGCGCGCGCCAATCTGATAACCACCGAATTCAAATAAAGAGCGGCGAGCCAAAAGACGAAGGCCCCGAGGAGGAGCGCGCTCCCAAGGAGAAAGGCTTTCCATCCGACAAAGGGTGTGTCTAACAAGTCAAAGAAGAAGAGAAAGGTGATCAGCAAAATCGCGATGCCGGGCAGGTAAGTTTCCACACCATGGCCTTCGACACGCGAGCTGTGACCGCGAGCGATCCGCGTCAGAAGACGCGGCAGCGCAAAATAGAATCCCGTCCGGATGGGAGAATCAGGGAGTCGCATCGCGCTAAAAACCACGGGTGAAGGCAAACCACTGCTCCCAGTGCGCGGTGATTACCTCCTGCAAAACCGAACACCATCTGGCGACCGCGGCTTCAATATCCCTTTCTCGCTCGCGTCCGCTGCGCAACGTAACGATCGGTTCGCGGACGATAATCCGGTAACGCCGATAACCTCGCCGCGTAATAAAGAGAGGATACAGTGGCACCTGCGCTGCCAGGGCGAGGATGAAGGGACCGGTTGGAATCCGCACTGGTGCGCCAAACATTCGGGCTTCCGTTTCGGCGACAGCCCCGGCGATGCGATCGCCCTGAATAGAAACGATCTCACCCAGACGGAGTGCGCTCAGGAGATCAAAAGAGAGCAGCGCACCTTGCGTCGCGTAGTCCACCCGGACCGCGCCCCGACCGATCTCCTGCAGGGACGACTTTAAATGCGCCTCGGTCTTTTCATCAGCCTCGGGTGCGCGCACCATGCGTATTTCGCGGCCGAACTTCTGGGCGAACAACCCGGCGCCCAGATCATAATTTCCGATGTGCGCGGTGAGAACGATCGCGCCCCGCGCGGTGGCGAGTTGGTCGAGAAATTGGGCGCCGTCAATTTCGCAGGCGACCGTCCCTTGCTTCAACTTGAAAGTCGCCGCGTCCGTGATGGCCCACGCGAATTCATGTAGCGTCCGAAACGCGCGGAAGTGATTCACCAACCCAGACGATCCTGGTCGCACAACGGCGAGGTTGGCGACAACTGCCCGACGCGTTGCAGCGGCGAAGAAGAAAAAGAAAATCGTGCAGAAAAACAGGAGAGGCGGCTGGAAATAAAACGGCACATTGATGATCGCCCAATCGAGATATTGCCGCCAGAAAACCCCGCGGACGGCGAAACGGCGAAGGTGGGCGGTAGGGCCACTCATGATGCGCCGGAGTTTGGCATGCGTGTCATCCTGAGCGGAGCGAAGGACGTCGCATTGTGGAATTGATCACACACAGGACAGCGGCGTGAAGCGGGGCCTGTGTGTGAGGTCCTTCGCTCCGCTCAGGATGACACGCTGGCGGGGGACAGCTTGGTTTTCGTCGGTTCGCCAGCGTGCGTACGCAGGCCCTTCCGCCTCACTGGCATCAAGTTGTTCAGCTCCGCGCGCCACCACCGGAGAAGACCCTTACGGATCAATTTGCGGACGCGAAAATCTGGAACGAAACCGTCATACAGTTCGCGCCAGCCGGCGTTACGCGCCCCATAGGTTCCAGTCTCCAGCTTGCCCTTGGCGAGCGCGACGAGTCGGCGGTTATAAAACTTCATCATTCCGCCAAAGATCCGCCCGGCCGCACCTTCGAACGGCAGGTGGAGAAATTCGCGTTCAGGATCCCGGTAAACCGGCGTAACGAGCCCGACGAAATAACTCCCCACATCGAGTAAGAGCGCGGCGGACATAAGCTCCGCGTCGCCCATGTA
>JBDTYN010000095.1:0-4848 GCA_040005675.1 Chthoniobacterales bacterium | reverse complement strand
GTGATTCGCACGCCTTCCGTTGGTCGGCGAAAATTGCTCTGATTTTCTCACGGTCTATTCGATGTGCACCTTTCTTTTCCGGCAGATTCACAAACGGCGTCTTCTACCGTCGGTGAGCACGGGTCATGACAACTCAGTGGATAAATCTTAGCATACGAACACACGCAAAATGTAGTTGCGCTCACGTATGGCATTGCCATATATGATCCAGTGGAATCGATTGCAGAAGAATTGAGAGCCTGGCGCGGGGTCAAAGAGAACGGCAACAGGCAGGGACGCGGCGCGATCACACAAATCACGGCAGCAAACATATTGCATGTGCCGTTACAAACTTACCTCGATTGGGAGCACGGGCGGCGGAAGCCATCCGCCGCTGCGCGCGCCATAATCATGGCAACAATTTCCAAGAGGCGACAGCGAAGTGTAAAGTCGGTGCCGTCGCCGAAGTCCAAGACTCAGATTAACAAGGCAAACGCACGAACGCAGTAGAGGTGGTTTTAAAAATTCGCGCCTGGCAAATCGTAGAGCGTATGTGTCGGACCCCGTCCAAACTATTTTGAAACCGCTTGTAGTGTCGGCTCCCACGTAGCAAATGAAGAAGCTGTCCGTCGCTGCGGCCGCACGATGTTTCTCGTGTCGATCCATTCCTTCACTGTTCGGTTCTTGGCTGGCAGACCGGCGGACCCGCTTTGATGCCTCCGGCGCTGCGCTTAACGCCACAACAATGAGTTTAACCTCCATCACACTTTGGGCGCTTTGCCTCCTTCTCGCGGCAGGGGTCGCCTGGAGCCGCTACGAGAAAAAGAAGACGCGCGACAAATTATTGCGCGAGCTTGCCGCGATGGACCCCGAACGGCGCGAAAAACTGCTCTGCCGCCTGCGGCCAGAGTTTCAAACCGAGCTACGGGAGCAACTAATGGAACGTTTTCGGCTAAGCTGACCGGCCCACGACCGCCTGATTGCCGAAGGATTCAAGCTAGAAGAATGTGAGCTACGAATGGGCACGTGCACTGTTGTTCCGAACCCTGACCCTAACCCCTGAACTCAAAACAGATTCGAAACTTTATCGACGGCCAATTCGTCGAGCCCGTCGGGGGACGATATCTAGAGAACATCGAACCGGCGACGGGAAAAGCCTATTCGCAAGTCCCGGACAGCGAAGGTCGCGACGTCGATCTTGCCGTATCCGCGGCGGAGAAGGCGTTCGGGCGTTGGTCGCGCACGTCGACGGCGGAACGCTCGCGCATCCTCCTGCGCATCGCCGACCTGATCGAGCGCGACGTCGAGAAGCTTGCGCTGGCCGAGTCGGTCGACACGGGCAAACCACTTTCGCTCGCGCGCACGCTCGACATTCCGCGCGCCGCGAGCAATTTCCGCTTCTTCGCAACGGCCATCCTTCACACCGAGAACGAAGCCCATATCACCGACAATATCGCGTTCAACTACACGCTGCGTCTGCCGCTCGGCGTGGTCGGATTGATCTCACCTTGGAACCTGCCGCTTTACCTGCTGACTTGGAAGATCGCGCCGGCGCTCGCGTGCGGAAACGCTGCGGTCGCGAAGCCCAGCGAACTCACGCCGATGACGGCGTCTCTGCTGTGCGAGATCTGTGGCGAAGCCGGGCTCCCCGAAGGCGTGCTCAACATCGTGCAAGGCATTGGCCAAAAGGTCGGCTCGGCGATCACCGCGCATCCGAAGGTCGTGGCAATTTCGTTCACCGGCGGCACCGTGACCGGCCGCAAGGTGGCCGAGTCCTGCGCGCCGCTGTTTAAAAAAGTTTCGCTCGAGCTCGGCGGGAAGAATCCGAACATCGTTTTCGCCGACGCCGATATCGACGCGGCCATCACCGGCAGCGTACGATCTTCGTTCGCGAATCAGGGTCAGGTTTGCCTGTGCGGTTCGCGTGTCTTTGTCGAACGCTCAGCCTATCCAGAGTTCGTCGAGCGCTTCGTCGCCGCAGCGTCGAAGCTGAAATTGGGTGATCCGCTCGAGCCAACAACCGATCAGGGCGCGATCGTTTCGAAGACCCAGTTGAATAAGGTGAAGTTCTACGTCGATCTCGCGTTGCAGGAGGGCGGGAAGATCGCGCTCGGAGGCTCGGCCGCGGAGCCGCCTAACGAGCGCTGCCAGGCGGGTTACTTTTTCCCGCCGACGATTATCACCAACTTGCCCGTCGCATGTCGCGTCAACCGCGAAGAGATCTTCGGACCCGTGATCACGATCACACCATTCGACAGCGAAGATGAAGTCATCGGCTACGCCAACGATAACGATTACGGCCTGGCGTCGAGCGTCTGGACGCAAAACCTGAATCGCGCGCATCGCGTCGCTGAGCAGATTCACACGGGCACGGTTTGGGTGAATTGCTGGATGCTGCGCGACCTGCGCGTCCCGTTCGGTGGCATGAAACAAAGCGGCGTCGGCCGCGAAGGCGGGGAAGAGGCCCTGCGCTTCTTCACTGAGCCGAAGAACGTCTGCATCGCAAAATAAATCGTGCTCGTAATCGGATGACCATGGTCAAATGAATAAATCTTTCGAAAGCTCGCGCGCGGCCGAACCGGTCGGCGCATTCCCGCATGCGAAACGCGTCGACAACCTCCTGTTTCTTTCTGGCATCGGACCGCGCGTGCGCGGCAGCAAGGAAATCCCCGGTGTGGCGCTCGATGCCGAACGCAACATCGTGAGTTACGACATCGAAACGCAATGCCGGGCGGTTTTCGAAAACGTGCGCCTCGTCCTCGAAGATGCCGGCGCATCGTGGAACGACATTGTTGATGTCACGGTCTTTCTCACAAACATGAAAAAGGATTTTCCAATTTATAACCGCATCTACGCCGAACATTTTGCCGGGGCCGGCAAACCAAACCCGACGCGCACGACGATTGAAGTCACTGCGTTGCCTACGCCGATCGCGATCGAGCTCAAGGTGATCGCGGCGGTCGAGAGGTAATTGTCCGCAGATTTTGATTCACGCAGACCTGTGACGAGCCGGATTCTCTTTCCTGAATTCCTGCGTTCCTGATTGTTTTATCTTGGCTTCCCGGGTTCCAGCTTCCTTCTCCGCCGATGAAGATTTCGCGCGTCAACTCGACGCCGAGGATCCAGTCCGCGAGTTTCGCGAGCGATTCCACATACCGCTCGGCGCAGACGGCAAACCACTCATTTACCTCGCGGGAAATTCGCTGGGCTTGATGCCGAGATCGGCGAGAAAAATCGTCGAACAGGAGATAAACGATTGGGCGAAACTCGCCGTGGACGCCCATCTCGACGGCACGACGCCGTGGTACTCGTATCACGAAACTGTGCGGGAGCCGGCCGCGCGATTGATTGGCGCGAAGCCTTACGAAGTCGTCTGCATGAACAGCCTCACGGTGAACCTGCACCTGATGATGGCCACGTTCTATCGCCCGACGAAATCGCGCTTCAAGATCCTGATGGAAGCACCGGCCTTCCCTTCCGACACCTACGCGGTCAAATCGCAGATCGCTCATCACGGCCTCGATCCAAACGAAGCGCTTGTTCTCGCGCGACCTCGCGAGGGAGAGTTCGCGATTCGACAGGATGACATCGAAGCCACGCTGGAGAAACACGGCAACGAGATCGCATTAGTGCTGTTCGCCGGCGTGAATTTCTTCACGGGTCAGTTTTTCGATATCGCAAAAATCACCGCGGCTGCACAAAAGGGCGGCTGCACCGTCGGGATCGATCTCGCGCACGCCGTCGGAAACGTGCCATTGGCGCTGCATGATTGGAACGTTGATTTCGCCGTGTGGTGCTCCTACAAGTATCTCAACTCCGGCCCCGGCGCGGTGGCAGGAGCGTTCGTGCACGAGCGGCACGCAACAAATACCGAGCTGCCGCGTCTCGCCGGTTGGTGGGGAAACGATCCGGCCACGCGCTTTCGAATGCATCTCGAGCCGGAATTCGTGCCCGTCCAGTCAGCCGACTCATGGGCGACCAGCAACCCCCCAATCTTCTCGATGGCACCACTGCGTGCGTCGTTCGCGATCTTCGACGAAGCCGGCGGAATGGAACCACTGCGAAAGAAATCGATCGAGCTAACCGGTTATTTCCAGTTCCTTCTCGACCACGCGCCGTCGAAACGCCCGTCCAATGCCGGTGCGGCTCGCACCACGGACCTCTTCACAGTGATCACACCACGAGACCCTGCCGAGCGCGGCTGCCAGCTTTCAATTCTCGCGCACGAGCATCCGAAGAAACTATTCGCGAAGCTCGAAGCGGCCGGTGTGAAATGCGATTTTCGCGAGCCGAACGTCATCCGGGCCGCGCCTACGCCGCTCTACAACACCTTTCACGAAGTCTGGCGTTTCGCGAAGCGGCTGACCGAGCGTTGATAACGCTGCCGCACGCTTAAGGTGAAACGCCCAGTCACTCGCGCGTTGTTGAGAAATGTCGGCGGAGCCGAGTCAATCTACGATTCGCCTGGCGGAGCAGCCGATCCACCTTTCGTGCTTTCCTGTCAACCGCGTTTATGAGGACGCGGCCCAGGCGACGATGACGATCGCCAACTCGCGGCGATGCGAATTCTGTTTTACGTTTCGAGGTGATAAAGGCGATCCGCGGCAGTTGTCTGTGCGGTGGGGTGCGATTTGAAGTCGATCCTCCTTTCATTCAGGCGAATCACTGCCATTGCGACCGCTGCCGCAAGCATTCTGGGACCTCCGTGTGCACGCAAACGCGGGTGTTGAAGGAGCAGTTTCGTCTGCTCCAGGGCGAGGAGTTGATCAAAGTTTACGGAAAAGGTGAAGGCGCTGTGAAAGCGTTCTGTGCAACCTGCGGTTCCAGCCTGTTTGGCGGGGATTGGCCGGACGGTCCCCAGGTGTCGAT
>JBDTYN010000094.1:0-12458 GCA_040005675.1 Chthoniobacterales bacterium | reverse complement strand
CAATCGCCCAGAGCGGTGCCGAGCGTGTTAGAAAACAGAATCGCAGCCCAATAGAAGGCTTCAGCTTTGCGGTCCGTAATCCGATTCACCGAAACCGAACCCAGGGTCAAGTACCACAAGGCGAGAATGGCGATAACGATCGCGAACAGGAGCAGGGATGATTTAAGGTAACCCAGCCCGGCGGTGCGGGTGAGATAATCCGACATGGTGGTACCGGCAGTCGTTGTGGCAACGATCACGGCCCAATAAAGAAACGGACGATACGATCTTGCGCCTACCTGAGCGGCGACGGTGGCAAGGAATAGGCCAAAGAAGATAGCGGTGCTGATCGCGTAGCCGAGATTCAGGGTCATCGACAAGGCGTCTCCGCCCGTTTCGCCCAGAGTGGTCGCGCAGATTTTGATAATCCAAAACGCGAAGGTTACTTGGGGAACCTTGCTCAGCATGCCGGAGTGAGCAGAGTGCGTTTTCTGATGCAAAGGCGAGAGAGGGAGGAGTGGGATTAGTCTGGAAAGCAGGATCTCAATGCGGAAAAGACAAAGCTCCAAGGCCGGGAGTTAGGAAATACGAAGTGCGGTTGCGAAATTGCAAGGTGGGTAAATCTGGAAACGATGAAGCCATGAGAAAACTTTTATTCATGGGGTCCATTTGGTTCCTGGTTTTTCCGGAATTCGCACGCGGGATAGATCGGTAAAGCAAGAGGCCAGAATCGCAATGCGGAGGACAGAGATCGAAGGTGAGAATTCGGAATACGGAATACGGAATGTTTTAGAGGATTGAACAATTCGAAAGAAGCTCAGTGCTCTTTCTGCTAACGTGCCGCTGTGAAGGGTTATCTGATTGCGCTGGGCGTTCTGCTTGCTTTTCTTCCTGCGCTTGTGCTCGGGCGGGAGGGGCATGAGCAGCAGCGGATCGATTTCCTGATCCAATCGGTGGAGTCTTCGAAGGGAATCAGGTTCATTCGAAATGGGTCTGAATTCGATGGCGTGGCGGCGGCGGAACATCTGCGCATGAAGCTAAACTATGCCGGCGAGAGGGTGAAGACGGCGGAGGAGTTTGTGAAATATTGCGCGTCTGAATCATCGATGACGCACCGGAAATACAAGATTCGACTGGCGGACGGCACCACATCGGACGCAGCGACCTATTTCGCCGCGCAGCTCCGCGAATTCGACCAGCACCACCGCTAGTTGGCCCGGGATCAGCTTCGTATCAGGGGATGATACGAAGGCGACGGGGTGCGAAACGGGCCAAGGGGATGCGTGGCGGTGCGGCCCTGCTGGCGCTCTTCGCCCTTTTGTTAAGCGGCTGCGCGATGCAGGAAGGGAAGGTGGTGCGGCAGGAAGTGGCGCCGCTCTATTCGGCAGCGTCGCCGGAGTTCCGTCAGGCGACGGGATCGCTGCTCGGGTCGAACTTCGCCGGCGGCAACCGCATCACGACGCTGGTGAACGGTCGTGAGATTTTTCCGGCGATGCTCCGCGCGATTCACTCCGCGCGGAAGTCGATCGATTTCGAGACTTATATTTTCTGGGACGGTCAGATCGGGAGAGAGTTTGCCGAGGCGCTGGCGGAACGAGCGCGCGCGGGCGTGAAGGTGAACGCGATTCTCGACGCACAAGGTACGAATAAAATGGGAAGCGAGAACCTCGCGCGGCTCCGCAGCGCCGGCGTCGACCTGGTGAAATATCACTCGATCGTCTCGCTCGATCCGCGGCGATACAACAATCGCAGCCATCGGAAGCTGCTGATCATCGACGGCCGGACCGCCTTCATCGGAGGCGTAGGGATCGCGGACGAATGGCTGGGCAACGGCGAGGCGCCGGAGCATTGGCGCGACAATCATTACAAGGTGACTGGACCGGTGGTGGCACAACTGCAGGCGGTCTTCATGGACAACTGGCTGAAGACGCGGGGCGAAGTTCTGCACGGGCCGGACTATTTTCCGCCCCTCACGCCGACTGGCCCGTATACGGCGCAGGCCTTCAAAAGCTCACCGCGGCAGGGCGACATGGATATTCACCTGATGTACCTGCTCGCGATCGCCTCGGCGCAGCACAATTTGCTGATCGAGAATGCGTATTTCCTTCCCGATGATTTGATGCGGAAGGAGTTGATGAATGCGGCGAAGCGTGGGGCGAAAGTGGAGATCGTGATACCCGGCGACCATATCGACCAAAAAGCGGTGCGCGCGGCATCGCGAAAACATTGGCCGGAGTTACTACAGGCGGGAATCAGGATTTATGAGTATCAGCCGGCCATGGTGCATGTGAAGCTGATGATTGTGGACGGCGCTTTTGTCTCCGTCGGCTCCGGGAACTTCGATATCCGATCGATCCGCCTGAACGACGAAGCAAACCTGAATGTATTGAGCCCGAGCTTCGCTACGGAACAGGCGCGTCTTTTCGAGAAGGACAAGCGCTCTTCGCGAGAGGTCACGCTGGATGACACGGGCCATTTGGGATTTTTGAATCCGGTGCAACAAGCAGCCGGATTCGTGGCGCCGGAATTGTAGTCGGATTTCAGATCTCAGAATTCCGGATTCATCTGGAAACCACGAGGTTTGGGAGAAGGAACGACCTCTCCCTTTTGGGAGAGGGTCGGGGGTGAGGAATCCCGATTTTCGCTAACACTTCCAGGATCGGAAGCACTGCCGTATTTTCACCGCTGAAGTGGCATCCGCTTAGACGCCGGCGAGCCACGAGATAGATTGGGCGCCAATGAATCGCGTCTTCGGAATCGAGACGGAGTATGGAATCACGGTCGAGGGGGTGGAATCGCTCGATGTCGTAGCCGAGTCAATCGAGCTCGTGCGCAGCTATACGAAGAGCTGCGCGTCGATGAAGTGGGATTATAAGTTGGAGGATCCGCATCAGGATGCGCGCGGGTTTCGCGCGGCCGAGCTTTTGCAGGACACCGACGAGTCCGCCTATTTCGAGATCGACCGGAATCGACCGCTCAGTTTTGCGGAGATCAAGAGCGATCTGGTGCTCGCGAACGGCGCGCGCTTTTATAACGATCACGCCCATCCCGAGTATTCCACGCCGGAATGCACGACCCTGCGGGAAATCGTGGCGCAGGACAAAGCGGGCGAGCGGATCGTGGCGGAATGCGCGCGCCGGCGCAGTTTAAAGCTGGGCGAAGGGCGGCAGGTTCGGTTGTTCAAGAACAACACCGATTTCGTCGGGCACAGTTATGGGTGCCACGATAACTACCTCATGCGCCGCGATGTGGCCTGGGAGCGGATTGTCTCGGGAATGCTCCCATTTCTCGTCACGCGGCAGATTTTTGCGGGAGCGGGCAAGATGGGAATCGAGGCAGAAAGCACGTTGAGTGAGGGAGGAATTTTTCAAATTTCGCAGCGCGCGGACTTCTTTAGCGTACTCGTCAGCATCGACACGATGAATCGGCGGCCGCTGATCAACACCCGTGACGAGCCGCATGCCGACCCGGGCAAATACCGGCGTTTCCATGTGATTATCGGCGATTCCAACATGAGTGAATGGGCGACGGCGGTGAAGATCGGCACGACGGCACTGGTGCTCGACTTAATCGAGCGTGGTCACGCGCCAACGCTTGAACTGGCGCGCCCGGTCGAAGCGGTGAAATCGATCAGCCGGGACCAGAATTACGATTGGATTCTGGAGCTGGCCGACGGAAGAAGCGCTTCGGCGATCGACGTTCAACGCTCGTATCTCAGCGCCGCGCAAGCGGACGCTTCGTCCGATGATCGTGAGACAGCCTGGCTCCTCGCGGAATGGGAAAAGGTACTGAATGATCTGGAGCGCGACGTGGCGCTGGCGCGCGATCGGGTCGATTGGGTAGCGAAGAAATTTTTGCTCAGCGCCTTGCAGGAAGAAGAGGCGCTTTCATGGAGCGATCCCTGGCTGCAGGCGATCGACCTGGAGTATCACAGCATTACTTCCGACGGCGGACTTTTCCCGGAACTCGTCAGGCAAGGCACCATGCTTTCCTTCGTCTCGGAAGAAGAGATCGCGCGCGCGGTTCAATCCCCGCCGGAGACGACCCGCGCGTTCATCCGCGGCCGCTGCGTCGCCCGCTTTGGCGCGGAAATAGAATCAGTGCAATGGGATGAGGTAATATTGAACGCTCCATCGGGCGTGTGTCGCATACCATTGCCCGAACCGGCGTGTGACCGCCGGCTGGATGTCCTCCATGCGGCGATCCGGGACGCAACAAACCTCCCTGAATTCCTCCGACGTGCGGCGGCGGAAAAGGAGAACTTCACGACCAGGTGATCAACCGCAGCTCGTGATTCTGCTGTAAAAGCGGATGCGTGGGGATGACGCGCACGCTGAAGGCATAGGCGCCACTTTCCGCAGCGGGCACTGAACCGCGATAAATGTAATTGCCGTCGCCATCGGCGCGCCCGGCCTGTTCCAGCAGCGTGGCAGATGGACTACGCAGCTCGTTGTTCTCCGACTCGCCATGGTACGCTTCGACGCGCACATGGCTGGGATCGACGCCGCCGAGATGAACCTTGGCCGAAAGAGTGAGTGATTCGCCAACCAAAATGTTGTGCCGGTTCTCGTTGCCGACTTGAACATCGTAGATGCTGACCTGCGGCCAGTCGCCGCGTATCTGCGTCTTCCACTGACTCAATCCGCGGGCGGCTCGTCCCTCGTCGCGCGCCAGCTCGCCGCAGGCTTTGGCCGCGGGGGCGTAGAGCCGCTCGGCATACTCCTTCACCATGCGATGCGTGTTGAACACGGGCGTGACGCTGCGGATCGACTCGCGCATCAGCTGGAGCCAGGCGAGCGGCAATCTGCCGTCCGGCTTCGCGTAATAAAGCGGGACGATTTGATTTTCGAGCAGCTGATAGAGACTGCCCGCGTCGACCGCGCTTTGGAATTCCACTGTGCCATCGTCGATCTCCGCGCCGATGGCCCAGCCGTTGTTTCCGTTATAACCTTCGCACCACCAGCCATCGAGGACGCTGAGATTAAGCCCGCCGTTGGGCGGTAATTTCATGCCGCTGGTGCCACTGGCTTCCAGCGGACGTAACGGATTGTTCAGCCACAGATCAACACCCTGCACAAGACGGCGCGCGATGTAGGTGTCGTAGTCTTCGACAAAGACGATGCGATTCTCGAGTCCAGTCTCGCGGCTGAAGCGATAAACCTCCTGAATGAGCGCTTTGCCGCCTTCGTCGCGCGGATGCGCCTTGCCCGCGAGGATGAACTGCACCGGCCGCGTGGTGTCATTCAGAAGCCGATGGAGCCTTTCGCGATCGCTGAACAAAAGCGCGCCGCGTTTGTAAGTGGCGAAGCGCCGGGCAAACCCAATCGTGAGGATTTCGGGATCAAGGATGTGATTGACATTGCGGATCGCTTCGGGCGATTCGCCGAGCCGTTGGCGTTGCGCACGCACGCGTTCGCGCACGAATTCGACAAGACGCAGCTTCAATTTCTGATGCGTCTCCCAGAGTTGCGCATCCGGGATATCCATCACGCCGCGCCAAAAATCCGGTTCCGTGAGATGCTCCTCCCAATCGCCGAGGTATTTCGTGTAGAGGGCAGAAAGCTCGGGCGCCATCCAGGTCTTGGTGTGCACGCCATTTGTGATGCTCGTGATTGGGACCTCCTGGAGGGGCACGCCCGCCCAGACATCCTTCCAAAGTCCCCGACTGACCACGCCGTGCAGCTTGCTCACGCCGTTGGCGTGGCGGCTGAGTCGCAGTGCGAGAATCGTCATGCTGAATGGATCGGCCGGGTTAAGCCGCGTCTGGCCAAACGAGAAAAGCTCGTCGAAAGGAATGCCGAGCTCTGCGGTGAAATCGGCGAAGTAACGCCGCATCATCTCGCGCGGGAACGAATCGTTCCCTGCGGGCACAGGTGTGTGCGTGGTGAAAACATTAGCTGCCGCGACCACCTGGAGCGCCGCGTAAAAATCGAGCTTTTTTTCCACGACGTTCAGGCGGATTCGCTCGAGCGCGAGAAAGGCGGAGTGGCCTTCGTTCATGTGGAAAACCTCCGCTTCGATCCCGAGCGCTCCGAGCGTTTTGACACCGCCGATACCGAGCACGATCTCCTGCCGCATCCGCATTTCCAGGTCGCCTCCATAAAGCTCGGCCGTGATGAGCCGATCTTCCGGGGCGTTCTCCGCGACGTCGGTGTCGAGAAGATACAGATTGATGCGCCCGATGTGCAGTTCCCAGATCTTGGCGAAGACCTCGCGGTTCAAAATCCGCACCGAGATTAGAAGGCGCGCATCGTTTCGCCGCACTTCGCGGATCGGCAGATGATGGAAGTTTTGGTTAAGGCTAACGGCTTCCTGAATCCCATCCTTGTCGATTTGCTGCCGAAAATATCCATGCCGGTAGAGCAGTCCGACAGCGACGAAGTTCAGGTCCAGATCACTGGCCGATTTGCAGTGGTCGCCCGACAAGATACCGAGGCCGCCAGAGTAATTCGGGATCGACTCATGGAAGCCGAACTCGGCGGAAAAATAGGCAATCGGCTTCGTGAGCACGCCGGCCGCGCTCGTTTTGCCGTAGGTATCCGGGCGGGCGAGATAACGCCTGAAGGCGTCACGCACTTCCGACAGCTCCCCGAGAAAGTTTTTGTCCTGCGAGACCTCCTCGAGCCGCGCCTGCCGCGACAATTGCAGCATGCGCACCGGATTGTGATTCGTCCGGTTCCAAAGCTCGGGATCAAGATGGCGGAAGAGGCGCCGCGCCGACGGCTCCCAGGTCCACCAGAGGTTAAAAACGATCTCGCGCAGCGGCTCTAACGCCGTGGGAAGTCTCGGAACGACATTATAAGTGAGGTAGGTCTGCATGCTGCGGCGCGGAATTGGCGAGAAGTGAGCGGAAATTCTCTCAGGAAAAAACCGACGGGCAAGGTTCTATCATTGGCGCGGAGGTCGGTTGCGATCGAGTCCGGGCGCGGAAGATACCAAAATCTCAGATGAGCAAGAATGGGCGACGCGGCGTCGGCGGTCACCGTATCGCTCTCGAGTCTCTTCGGCACGCATACGCGACTTATCATTGTGCATAACACGGGCCAAAGTTGTCGCTATTGCGCGACCTGGGCCGGACGGGTCTTTGGGGCGATTATCAGACCGACAACTAATCCGGTCGCGAAACCGCCGAGGTGCGCCGCCATGCTCACCTGGGGCGTGACCAGGTCAAAGGTGGTTTGCACGAGCACGATCATGACAATGTTGCGCAGCCGATGCTGGGCGAGCGGCGCGTGGCGGTCGCGCAACAACACGCCCGCCCATGCGCCGACCACGCCCATGACCGCCCCGGAAGCTCCGACAAGCTGATCGGCGTAAAGCCAGCGTGAGCGCCAGAGCAAGGCCACCTCGGCGCAGGAGCCAATCCCGGCGATTAAATAAGTGACCGCAAAGCGCGTCGCTCCGATCGCGCGCTCCAGAGTTTGCCCAAAGAAATAAAGGGCGAAGAGGTTCAGGAAGAGATGGAGCGTTCCGTAATGGAGAAACGGCGCGGTGACGAGCCGCCAATATTCATGGCCCGTGAGAACCGCGTACGGCTCGAGGGCGCCCAGGCGGTGCAGAGTATTAAAGCTGGTGGAACCGCCGAGCGAAATCTCGGCGAGGAACATCGCGAGATTGAGCGCGATCAACGTCACGACCGCTGGAGTCAAGTGGCCTTCCTGACGAGCGAAGAAGGTGCGCCGTGGCTGGGCGACGGCAGGAAATGGGGGGTGGCCCGATCTTTGTGCAGCATCCAGCGCGTCAATGAACGCGGTGTGCTCGCGTAAGCCCGCAACGGGAAGATAGCGGAGAAATGAGACCAGACGGCGCGCGGATCCGAATCGACCTTGCCGCGCGAGGTCGGCGGCTTTGCGCAACGTGGTGGCAGGAAAAAACAGAAGCAAAAACCACGCGCTGCCGCCTGCCAGCCCTGCGGCATCACGCCGGACGAACCAGACAAGAGCAGTAATCGCCAGAACCCCGAGAGCCGCATAGCGCCAGCTCGGCGCGATCCCGCCACGGAAGGTTCGCACGATGAGCACCAGCGGCGAAATGGTGGCTATAAAAAGCAGAATATGATTTAGATCGAGCATCGGCGGTATCTTCGCGCGTCGGCACGAAGAAGTCTCCTCGCGGTCGGCGCGCCCACGCAGTCCTAATCAGCAAAGGACGGCGGAGCAGGAGCAAACAATGAGCTCAGCCAAGCACCGCGCGACATATTATGACAGAGGCAATCACGCCCGCGAGGTCCGCTAATAAACCAGCGGGAATTGCGTGCCGCGTTCGTTTCACGCCAACGGAGCCAAAATAAACGGCAGCGACGTAAAACGTCGTTTCCGTGCTGCCGTAAACCGTCGCGGCCATCAAGCTGACCACGTTATCGGGCCCCAACCGATGCACGATGTCGGTCAGGATCGCGAGCGTTCCGCTTCCGCTCAGCGGCCGCATCAGAGCCAGGGGGAGGAGATCGGGCGGGAAATGCAGCGGTCCGAGAATCGGCGCAAGTGCGCGCGTGAGCAGATCAATTCCGCCGGCGCCTTTGAACATGTTGATCGCGACCAGCATCGTAACGAGAAAGGGGATGATCTTGAGGATGACGCCAAAGCCTTCTTTGGCCCCCTCAACAAATTCGTCATAAACCTTCAGACCAAGCAGGGCGGCGTAGATCGGAAAGAAGCTCAGGAGAAACGGGATCGCGAGCAGCGAAAGCGCGTTCACGCCGCGGACGAACGGATTTTGCGCCGCGGCCGCCGCGTCGAACGGCAGATAGAAGAACGGCGGATACACCAGCCGCACAAAGAGCGCCGCGAAGAAGAGAAAAAGCAGCGCCAGGACGGCGACGCCCCAGCGTGGCATCCGCCGCGGCGGCGGCGCTGGCGACGGCAACGCTTCGTCGAACTCAGGCGCGTGGTCGGCATCGACTGCCTCGGCGACGGTTGCATCACCTGCCGTCACACGTCGGATTCGGAACCAAGGGAGTTTCTCCAAAAACTTTACCGAGATGATCGCCACCGTCGCCGCGCAAAGCGTCGCGAGCAGGGCGGTGCCGACGATCGCCGTGGGTTGTTTTGATCCGGCCGCGACGAGGATGGCGATGGCCGTTGTTGGAATCAATTGCACCGAGCTCGTATTGACCGCGAGGAATGTGCACATCGCGTTGGTCGCGACGCCTGGTCGAGGATTGAGTCTTTCCAAGTCCCGCATCGCGCGTAAACCAAGCGGCGTGGCCGCGTTGCCAAGCCCAAGCATGTTCGCCGCCATGTTCATGACCATCGATCCCATCGCCGGATGATCTGCCGGGACTTCCGGAAACAAGCGCCGCATGATCGGCTGCAATCCACGCGCAATTCGTTGCACGAGGCCGGCGCCTTCGGCGAGGCGCATGATCCCGAGCCAGAGCGCCATGACGCCGATGAGACCGAGCGAGATGGTGACGGCGGTCTTCGCTCCATCGAAGGCGCCGTCGGTGACATCTTTGAGCCGGTCATTCCAACCGCCGATCGTGACGGAGAGCAAAATGAGCGTCAGCCAGATGTAATTCAGCACGGGGTCGTATTATGAAATCGACAATCGCGGGGCGAAAGCGATTTCGATCCTTACGCCGCGGCCGGTGTTCTTTTCAGCAACGTCGCCGCGTGTTGCAAGGCCGATTCGGTTTTTCCGCCCAGCATGCGGGCAATCTCTTCCCGACGAGTTTTCCCGCTCACTTCGCGTAGCTCTGAAAACGTCCGGCCCGCGACGACATCTTTCGTGGCAACGAAATGAGTCGAAGCCGCAGCCGCGACTTGCGGAAGATGGGTGATGCAAAGGACCTGGTGAGCGGCCGCCAGTGCGCGCATCTTTGCACCCACCGCGTGGGCGATTTCACCTCCGACATTTGCGTCAATCTCGTCGAAGACCAGAAGTGGAATTGCATCCAGCGCTGCCAACGAGGACTTCACCGCGAGCATGACGCGGGAGATTTCACCGCTGGAAGCGATCGCTCGAAGCGGCTTCAAAGGCTCGCCCGGATTCGGCGAAAAAAGCAGTTCGACTGAATCAAAGCCGTTCGCGCGCGGGCCAGGCAAGTCGCTGAGTTTCGCCTCGAATTTCGATTGGCGAAAACCGAGGTCGCGGAGATTGCAGGCAATGCTATCCGCCAGCCGGGGCGCCGCCCGCCGGCGCATCTGGCGCAACGCATCGCCTGAGCGGCGCATCGCCTCGTCGGCGCCAACGATCTCTTTGCCGAGCCGCTCCAGCTCTGTGTCGCGCCCTTCTATTTTGCGCATCCGTTCGGCTGCTCTGTTACCGAATTCGATAACTTGGGCGATCGACCCGCCGAATTTCCGCTTCAAACTTTCGAAAAGCGATATGCGCTCTTCGAGTGCGGCGAGTTGCGCCGGGTCAAGCTCAACCCGCTCCGCGTAGCTGCTGAGTGCGCGAACGATCTCGGATAATTCCACGACGCTGCCGGCGTGCGACTCGGCCATCTGTGCCATCGAATCATCGATTTTTTCCAGCTCGCGCAGCAACCGCTGCGTTTCGGCCAATTGGGAGAGAACGGACTCGTCCGACTCGGAGAGCCGGTGCGTCACGGCGCTGGCTAGCTCGAGCAACCGCTTGCGGTTCGCGGCGAGTTTGTAGCGAGCGGTAATCTCCGTTTCCTCTTCCACGCTTAAATTTGCGGCACTGATCTCGTTGACCTGATGGCGCAACAAATCGAGCTCCTGCTCACGGAACGATTCCGCCGCGCTAAGCGCATCCCGTTCGGCAACAAGGCTCTGCCATTTACGATGTTCGTCGCGGAATTTGCTTAGCTCTCTTTCGGCGCGCGCAAAGCCATCCAGCAACGCGAGCTGGCGGTCAGACGACAGGAGCGATTGGTGATCGTGCGGTCCGTGCAAATCGACCAGCTGATCTCCCAATTCTTTGAGAACGCCGAGAGTCGTGGGCGAACCATTGATGAATTGCCGATTTACGCCGCTCGTGGAAAACGTGCGCTTGACGACCAGTTCGTCGTCGCAGGGTTCGACTCCCGCTTCGACGAGCTGCGGATTTAACTGCCTGAGCGCGTCGCCGCCGAAGAGAGCTTCGACCGTGCAAAGCTCAGTCCCGGTGCGAATGAGCGACTTGTCCGTGCGCTCGCCGAGCAGAAGTTGGAGCGCGCCGATGATGATCGATTTGCCGGCGCCGGTTTCGCCCGTGATCGCGGTGAATCCGGGCGCGATCTCCCATTGCAAATCTTCAACCAAGGCGAGATTTTTAACTCGCAACAGGGTCAGGAGAGCGGGCATGGCTAAAGCTTGAGGGTTGGGAACGACGAGATGAGAGTGCTGCCCCCTGAACGTTTCTAACTCTCAGCATCCAACACTCAACTCTCAACTTGCCGTCACCTTCCTCGGGACCGGCACTTCACAGGGTGTGCCGATGATTGGTTGCGACTGCGCGGTCTGCCATTCTCCGGATCCGCGCGATCAGCGGCTCCGCTCCTCGATCTACCTGCAAACGCCGGAGTGCTCCTGGGTCGTGGACACCGGCACGGATTTTCGCACCCAGGCGCTGCGAGAAAACATCCGCAGCGTCGACGCAGTAATCTTCACGCACTCGCACACCGACCACATCATGGGCTTCGACGATCTCCGCCGGTTTTCGCACGCGCGCGGTTCGATGCCGGTCTACGCATCAGCTGAAACAATGCGCGATCTGGAGCGCGTGTTCCAATTCGCGTTCGAAGGGCTCAATCCGTTCCCGGGCTATCTCAAACCGGAGCCGCATGTGGTAACCGGCAGGTTTATGCTCGGTGCCACGGCGATTACACCGCTTCCCGTGCCGCATGGCAACGCGACCGTAAACGGTTATTTGTTCGAACGGGAGGGGGCGAAGCTGCTGGCCTACCTGAGCGACACGAGTGGCGTTCCCGACGCCGTCGCACGGGAGATAGCCGGCGTTGAGGTCCTCGTGATCGATGGCCTGCGGCCGCATCCGCACCCCACACATTTGAGCGTCGGCCAGGCGCTGGAAGTCGCTCAGCGGGTCCGCGCGCGCGAGACTTATCTGACTCATATCGCTCACGAATTGTCGCAGGCGGCTGAAGCGGATCTTCCACCACGTACGCATCTCGCTTTTGATGGTTTGAAACTCCACCTGTGAGATGATTCTTCGGTTTGTCGTCACGCTCGCGTGCATCTCCGCTGCGATTGCGCCGGCACGCGGCGAGGACCCGCTGGCACCCGCCACCGCCGTGGTTTTCAACCGCGAAAATCCCGAATCGGTCGAGCTGGCCAAGTTTTACGCGCAGAAGCGCGAAATTCCGCGGGATCATCTCGTCGGGCTTGCGTGTTCCGCTGAAGAAGAAATCAGCCGCGAGGAATACGACAGCACGATCGCGGAGCCGCTCCGCAAAGTTTTCGCAGAACGCCATTGGTGGACGATACGGGAATCTGCCGACCACCAGCGATCGGTCGCCGCAACTTCGATTCGATTTGTCGCGTTGATGAAAGGCATACCGCTCAAAATTCGAG
>JBDTYN010000093.1:0-5068 GCA_040005675.1 Chthoniobacterales bacterium | reverse complement strand
AAGAAGGTCTGAAGTGGCACGCCAGTATCAGGGTCTACCGGAAGAATAGCAGGATCGACGCCGGCAGCGATAACGACGTCCCTGTTAAGCTGGAGGTTCTCCGGGGTCGAATTCGAGCTCACGAATGGTGGTTTGCCCGAGTAACCGCGATCGCGATTGAAGATGGAATTGCGATGATAGAAGTTCATCACCCCCGTCACGTTGGTATTTTCATCGCCTACGCCGAAGATCAAACTGGCACGGTATTCGCCGGAATCCTTATCGGTCGTGTTACCGTACTCGATCGTACCCTCAGCGCCCCGATAATCTTTGCGCAGCTTGATGTTGACCACGCCAGCGACCGCGTCCGCACCGTAGGTGGTGGAAGCGCCGTCTTTCAGAATTTCGATGCTTTCAATCGCGGCCTCCGGGATCGATCGCAAATCGAAGAAGGAGGACGTGCCGCCGTTCCCGATTGGGTAGGGCGTGACGCGGCGACCATCAAGGAGCACGAGTGTGGCTTCCGGGCCGAGACCGCGCAGGGAGATGGCCGAAGCGCCCGGGGTGAAACCCGTAGCGTTGTTTGAAATAGGAACACCACCGCCGTTCGCCACCGGGAGATTCTTGATCAGCTCTTCCGCGGAACGCTCGCCTGATTTATTGATCAGGTCGCGGTTGATATTCAAAACCGGGTTCGGCCCGACTTCTTCTGCCGTCGGGATGTTCGAACCGGTCACGATAACGCGTTCGGTCGCGGCTTCGCCCGTTGCGTTGGTGGGTGGACTGCCGGGCTGCGGTGCGCCACCCGTGGCACCAGTGGCACCGGGGTTGTTAAGCGGCTGAGCTGGACTGAGCGCTGCAGGCGAAGGCGTGGGCGCTTGGGCAAATGCGCTCGCGACGAAAAGGAGAGGAACTCCTGCGCCGACTACGAGAGCCGTGCGAAGAGATCCTCGCTTCATCAGTACATTTCTTATCATTAGTTTCTCCATGGGTTTGGTTAGGTTTGGGGCAAGGGATTAACGAAGGTTCTGAGGGCTGACAAGATTTTTTTTCACTTTTTTGAAAATATTTTTGAACGTCTCCCGACGATCTAATGTCTCCCGCAGTCCACATCAAGCCCTTTCTTGGGATCGTGAGTGGGCAAATCGGCGCGCAATGGCGAGCATATCGGGGCCCCTTTACAGCAAGAATCCCGCCAAGGCACGCGCGAAGGTCGACGCGCAAAGCGCGATCAATCATTGAATCCGTTGGGCGATCGCTCTGAAAAGACCCGCGCTCCTCGGTTGGCCGCTTCCTTCTTGCACGCCGCGCGCAACCGCTGACATAGTCCCGCCGTGTCGCGGCTCAGCACCGGCAAAATCCTTGCCGCGGTCATCACGAGCATTCGAGAGCTTTCTCCGTCAATCAGCGGAAATTATCTCGATATCGGCGCGGGGCACGGAAAGCTAATCCGGCTCGTCCGACAGGAGTTTAATGTCACGGCGCGAGCTTGCGATTACACGCCGGACTTGATTCGCGAGCCCGGCGTGCCTGTGGATGTTGCCGACCTGGACATCGAGCGGCTGCCGTACCCTGACGCTCAGTTCGACCTCGTGACCTGCACGGAGGTAATCGAGCACCTCGAACATTACCGCCAGACGATCCGCGAAATTCACCGCGTCCTGCGGCCGGGTGGTGTTTTTGTCGTCAGCACACCGAACGTGTTGAGCTTACGCTCGCGAATCCGCTATCTGTTCTTCGGTTTTTTCACTTTGTTCGGACCGCTCCATGTGAGCGAAAAGGATCGCTTCCTGACCAGCGGGCACATCAACCCAGTGTCCTATTTTTACCTGGTACATGCGCTGAGCGACGCTGGCTTCGCCCAGATCAGCGCGACAGTCGACAAGTACCAGCGCGGCGCGATCCTTCCGCTGATTCTGCTCTGGTTGCCGATCCAGCTCTTTTCACTTGTCGCGCGGTATCGTGAAAAGAACAGATACGAAACGATCGACGGGAAGAACGAGGGGCTCGTTCGGCAAATGAACAGCCTCGACCTGCTTCTCGGGCGAACCGTGATCGTGGGATGCAAGAAAGTCGTGTGAACCGCGACCTTTCTCTCGTTCGGCGCGGCGCAGTTCCCTCTGGCTAACAACGACGCCCTCACGCTGCAGAGGAATGTTGATTTTTATTATCCATTGGGGGAACCTCGCCCCAGCCCGATGCAACTCGTCAGCGCTTTTTCACGACCGCAAACGGTGCCAGCCGTTCCGAAGAGGGCGCCGAAGGCCAATTTCTGGATTTTAAACAGCTGGCGCGACGTGATTCTCTACGTCGGAACGCCGCTCTTGCTGATCCCAATATTCGCCCTGGCTCAGACGCGTTTTAGCGCGCAGGACATTTACGTTTTCGTGGCTGCCTTCGGCGCGACGGGCCACCATCTGCCGGGAATGATTCGGGCCTACGGGGACCGCGCTCTCTTCGAACGATTTCGTTGGCGCTTCATTTTTGCGCCGATTTTTTTACTCGCCATCTGCACCGCTTTCACCTGGTGGGACCTGAAAGGGATTGTGCTGATTGTCTTCTTTTGGGGCGTCTGGCACGGGATGATGCAGACCTACGGCTTCTGCCGAATCTACGACGCGAAAATGGGTTCGTTCGCCGCGCTTACGCGCCGGCTCGATTTCGCCACCTGCGCGATCTGGTTCGCGGCGGCGGTGCTTCTTTCGCCAAACCGAATGACGGACACGCTTGAGGCATATTACGCCAGCGGCGCGCCCTTCATTCCACCGTGGTTCCTGCACGGTGTCCAGCAGGCGATCCTCTTTGCCGCCATCGCGGCGTCGGTCCTGTTCCTGATCAATTTTAGCCGGATGTGGGCGGTGGGAAAGCGTCCCAATCCGGTTAAACTAGCGCTGCTTGCGACCAGCATTTCGTTTTGGTGGTATTGCAATAACGGCGTCACCAACATTCTGGCAGGGATTGCGCTCTTCGAAGTTTTTCATGACGTGCAGTACCTCTCGCTCGTTTGGATCTACAATCGCAATCGTGTGGAAAAGGACACTTCGATTGGTGGCTTCATGCGGTTTATTTTTCGCCGGAGCGGTTCTTTGATTGGGGTCTACATCGGACTGGTCTTTGCTTACGGCTCGCTCGGGTTTTTTAAAGAGCGCATCGAAGTGGATACGATCAAACGCGTGCTCACTGGTGTGGTCGCCGCATCCGGTTTGCTCCATTTTTATTATGATGGATTTATCTGGAAGGTTCGCGAACGCGCGACGCGCGAGTCTCTCGGCCTGGCCGGCGGAATCGCCTCGGTTGGATCGAAAATATTTTTTCCGAGCTGGCTCTCGCACGGCTTAAAATGGGTGGCGATCTTCATCATCCCGTTGACCGCTTTTTGGATCGGACAAAGCCGCGGTCCTGCGCCCGACGCGCAACAAAAGAGCTGGGTGGTCGCCGATCTGCCGGTCGGCGCATTGCAGCGTTATGACTATGCGAGCTCGCTGGCCCGAGGACGCCGCTTTGATGAGGCTGCGGAGCAATACCGGATCGGGCTAAGCTTCGCACCGAATGATGAGATAGCGCACGGTAAACTGGGCCATCTACTCCTTGATCAGGCGAAGGTGGAGGAAGCCGCCAGTCATTTCGAGCAAGCTGTTCGACTCGCTCCGCGCAATGGCGATTTTCGCTCTGATTATGGTTACGCTCTCGAACTTCTCGACCGCAAAGATGAGGCCCGCGCTCAACACGAAGCGGCGACGCGGCTGAGTCCGAAGTCGGCTCGGGTGCATTACAACTACGCGCTCTTCCTCGGGCGTGCCAGACAGATCGACTCCGCAATCGACGAGTTTAGGACGGCGCTGAATTACAACCCCAATTACGCCGAAGCCCATTACGACTTCGGGAGCGCGCTGGGTTTAAAAGGCGACTTCGAGGGCGCGAAAATGCACTACCTCACCGCCCAGCGGCTTGATCCAAAGCGGGTCGCCGTTTATGATGATCTCGGTGTCCTTTATCTCCGGCGGGGTCAGCTCACGGAGGGCATCGCGCAGCTTAAGGAGGCGCTCCGCCTCCAGCCTGACGACGCGCTCGCGGCCGAAAATCTTCGGCGCGCGGAGGCAATGCACTTAAGCTCCCGGGCGAGCACTGGGATTCCGCGCTAGAATCGTCTTCCTGTGCTGCTCTAATCCGGATTAGTCGGTAGATCAGCCGACTTCCATGCGATCCCCGCTCCTTCTGACGCGACAGCGGTAAAATTGCTTTTTCTGCGCGCGGTCTGGATCTTAGGGGGCGTGCGTTTCGCTAAAGTTGCCGCGTCGTCGCAAACGCGCGCCATGTGTGGACTTGTCGGTTCCGCGAAGCAACGCACGCGTGAAAGTTTTTATAGCGATCGCCGTCAGCCCGATCAAGCCTCATGCCATCGTCGCGCGGGGAGCGCTCTGTGCGATATTTGCGGTTTCGTTACCTGAAGAGTAAGACGGCAACATGTTCACGGGTTTGGTCGAGGAGGTCGGGACGATCCTCTCGATTCACGCAAGCCGCCGAGGCACCCAGCTGCAGATCTCGGCGCAACGCATCACTGAACAGATTGACGACGGCGACAGTGTCTCCGTAAACGGCTGCTGCCTGACGGTCGCTTCGCATCACGAAGAAAAGATCACGTTCGATCTTCTCGAGGAAACGCTTGCTCGGACGAATCTGAAGATGCTTCGTCAAGACAGTCCGGTGAATCTGGAACGCGCGCTCGCAGCGGCAGCACGGTTAGGCGGACACTTCGTCCAAGGTCACATTGATTGCGCGGCCCGTGTGCTCGCATTCGACGAAGCCGGGCCCGACTGCCGGCTGGAGATCGAGCTGCCGGACCAGTTCGCACGTTACGTGGTCAAAAAAGGTTCTATCGCGATCAACGGCATAAGCCTGACGGTCGCAGACGTTTTCCCGCACAGTTTCGTGGCCTGGATCATCCCGCACACTAAACGTCAGACAAACCTCGCCGCGACCGCGTCGGGCGATCTGGTAAACCTCGAGTTCGATCTGCTCGCCAAATACGTCGAGCGAATACTGATTCATTTGGGACCAGAGGATTAACGCCGCAACCCGATTGCGGACT
>JBDTYN010000092.1:0-8248 GCA_040005675.1 Chthoniobacterales bacterium | reverse complement strand
AGGGCACGAATCTGCTCCGTAATTCTCTCCGGCCCGACTTCAAGAAGAAGATCAACTGCCGCACGCAATCCCGCGATTGCACAGTGGCTATAGGCACCCGGCTCGAATTTTTGCCCGCTCGCAGCATACTTGATTTCGCGTTGGGCGATGAGATTGGGCGATTCCACATTCCAGCCTCCGATCGTCGCCGGTCGTAACAGATCGCGACGGCTCTTTTTCACGAACAGAATTCCCGCGCCCGATGGACCGAGCATCCATTTCTGCGCGCCGGCACTAAGAAAATCGACACTCCCGATCCCGACGGGAAATGCGCCCAGCGTTTGGATCGCGTCCAATGAAAACAAAACGCCACGCTCTGCGCAAAGCGCGCCGATCGATTCAAGATCGATTCGGTATCCACTGCAAAAATTGGCACTGGAAAGGGCGACAAGTTTCGTTCGACCCGTCAGGGCCCGCTCGACGATTTCCGGCGTAATTTCGCCAATACGCGGGGTTTCCAGCAGGATTGGCTTCACGCCCCATCGCTCGAGCGCGAGCCAGGGGTAGACGTTGGCCGGATAATCATCCAGATAGCAGACGACCTCATCGCCCTTTTCCCAATCGAGACCATTCGCAACGGCGTTGAGCCCACTCGACGTGGGTCCGGTGAAAGAAATCTCTTCCACTTGAGCGCCGAGCAGTCGCGCGACCAGCGGCCGAGTCTCGGCGATGGCCACTAGTTCTTTTTCGTATTGCCGCGCGTCGCTTGAAGCGCGATCGATCGAATCCCGCATCGCCTCGGCCACGCGCCGCGGCAACGGTGCATCAGCAGCGTGGGCACAATAAATTTTGCGCGCACAAATCGGAAACTCCCGCTGCCGAAAGGCCTCGTCCGCCGCGAGCTGCGCAATCACGGCGTCTTGCGCGTGCGTTCGCCCTGCTCGATGAGCTTCCAGAATTCGCGGTTTTTCCCCAGCTGATCGTCCTCCGCTACGGGCAATTTGCTACGGAAGAGAAAGTCACGAAACGTGTTCTTGTGCAGGACGCGGTGAACGGTGAGGCCTTCCGGCGATTTCTCGAAGTAGATGCGATATTCCTTCGCCCGATAGCGATAAAGCTTTTTTCCTTCGCGCTCGATAACGCCGAATTTATCGGAGTCGAGCCGATCGAGGTCTTCCGGCATGACTTGGAATTCTGCCAGCAGATTCAACTGCAACGATTTCGGCAAGGCAGCCATCTCCGCCGCACTCATCTCGTTGAAGATAATCTGGAACATTGGCTCAGTGATACACGCGCTCGACGCGACTGCCAATTCCAGTAAAGATCTCCCACGGAATCGTGCCCGCGCGCTGTGCGAGCTCTGAGGCAAGGATCTCTCCTTCCCCCTGCCTGCCGATCAGAACGGCTTCCTCGCCAACGGCGAGACCCGGGATGGCGCTCGCATCCACGAGCATGAGATCCATCGTGATCCGGCCGAGCACGGCGCTGCGGAGACCGCGCAGAAGGACCGCGGCGCCCCGATTTGAAAGTGCGCGAGGATACCCGTCGGCATACCCAACACTCAAAGTCGCGACTCGCATCGGCCGCGGAGCGACGAAGGTTCGGCCGTAGCTGATCGACGCACCTGCCGGCAGATCCCGGAGAAGAACGACACGCGTTTTCAAAGTCATGGCCGGTCGGAGCGATTGCTGATATTCCGGTAGCGAGGAAATGCCGTAGAGCATGAGACCGGCACGCACGAGTTCGTGGGAATGCTCCGGAAAGGCGAGAACACCGGCGCTCGGCAGAGCGTGGACCCGGTAGGAGCCGGGGACAGCGCGCTGCATCCGCTCCACCAGGCTCGCAAATCTCGCGAGCTGCGCCTCAGTGAACTTCGCGTCCTCGTCGGCTGACGGAAGGTGCGTGGAGATGCTATGAATTTCGATCGACCTGAGTGCGACGATTTTCTCAATCGTTGGCACGGCCGCGCTGTCGTGCACACCGATGCGCCCCATACCGGTGTCGATCACGACATTAAGTGCAACGGTCGAACCACGTGCCGAGCGACTGAATTCAGCTGCCTCCTCGAAACTGGAAACAGAGGGAATAAACCCGTTCCGGGCGATCGTCTCGCGTTCCGCGGCGAGCGCGGGCCCAAGGATGAGAATCGGTTGACGAACGACTGCCCGCGCCTCCAACGCTTCCTGCAGATTCGCGACGCCGAAAAGTTGCACCGTGGAGGCAAGCGCTTCTGCCACGCGCGCGAGACCGTGGCCGTAGCCATTCGCTTTGATGACCGCGAGGAGAGCAACTGCCGGTCCGACACGCGCCCGCGCAACTTCGGCGTTATGGCGCAGCGCGTCCGTATCTATCTCAACCCAGCAGCGAAGGGATTCCGTGCCGTTCATTTGCGAAACGCCCGCGACGAGAATTTCGGAATTGTGATGTGCGGCTCGCGTAAATAGATCGGTTCCAGGATTGGCGCGGGAGAATAAAGATCACAGTGTTTTTGCGCGAGAGAAACGAGCCGGGAAGCAGACGGATGCATCGTCACCGCGCGCGGAAAGGCGGGTAGCTGAGAGGACGCATAAATTGGAATGCGGGAAACTGCGAGTCGGTCAGACAGTTCTTCTGCGCTAAATAGTACGGGCCCCTCCACACAGCGATCGTCGACAATGTACGCGTAAAAGAAGCTGTTTCGACGCGCGTCGCCGATCGCGAGATACTCGCGGGCTGCCGTCGCCATCGCACAAATCGATGGGACACCGACAAGTGTTGCTGCCGTCGCGGCAGCAAGTCCAATAGCTGTAGCGATCGCAATACGAATGCCGGCGTAGGAACCTGGGCCGAGGCCCACGACGATCTTTTCGGGGACGCCACAGTGCTGCAAACAGGACTCGACGCTTTCGTAAAACGCGCCGGAGTGCTTGCGGTCGTTTGCGAAGCTGCGGCAGAAACGTTCGCCTGTTTCATCTGACATGGCGATGCTGCCCGAGCCGGTCGACAATTCTAAACCCAGAACTCTCACCTCACAGCGAACTCCGAAATTAAACGCTCGCTCTCTCCCCGAACTTCCAGACGGATCCAACGTGATCGTGCCGGAAGCAATTTCGGAAAGCGATCGGCCCACTCGACGACCGAGACTCCATCGCCGCCGAGGTACTCATCGAGGCCGAGTCTCAACGCTGCCTCGGCAGAATCGAGTCGGTAAAAATCAAAATGATAAATCGGGAAACGGCCTCCTTCGTACTCGTGCACGAGCGTAAATGTGGGGCTCGTTACGAGAGCGTCGCTCCCCAGGCCAAGGACGATACCTTTGACAAAATGCGTCTTACCCGCGCCGAGGTCGCCCACGATCGCTGCTACGTCACCCGGGCGCGCCCCAAGCATGAAGTCACGCCCCGCCGCGAGCGTCGCTGCCACGCTATCGGAAATGAACGTAACCACTTGGGAGCTTCTGCTTTGCTTTGCCGCGCGTAGTCAGTCGGCCAATGCGGGTCAGCTGAATCCGCCACTTCTGGCGCCACACGCGCTCCAGCGCCGGACTCGAATCCGGCGCAACCGCGAAAAGCAGTTCATAATCTTCGCCATCAGAAATTGCATCCGCCACCGTGCACCCCCGGGCGCGCGGCAAAGACCTTTCGTCTACCTCGAACCCTGCTCCGCTGGCACGCGCGAGTCGCGGAAGATCGGCTCCGAGACCGTCGCTCAGATCGATCATGGCGTGAATCGCAAATCGTTCGGTCAGCCAGCGCGATTCCAGAATTCGCGGTGTAAAGCGAAGATGGCGGCGGCGCAGAGAACCACCGAGGCGACCTGTCACGAAAAGATCGTCATCCGGTTTTCCGCCGGAACGGGAGACCCATCGCTCTGTTTCAACGCGCCCCGACACACTCACCGACACGACGGCCGGTCCCGCCGTACCGCTGGTCTCTCCGCCGACGATCGCGACACTGAATTTTCTCGCTGCTCTCGCCAGACCGCGATAGAGGCCAGCGACCCATGCCGCCCGCCTGCCCGCCGGGACGATGAGCGTGATTAAGGCGAATTCTGGAAGGCCTGACATGGCGGCGAAATCACTTAAGGAACGCGCCATTGCTTTCCATCCCACCTGCGCCGCATCTGTGTGCGCGGAAAAATGAACACCCTCAACTACGCAATCAGTTTTGAGCAGGAGGAATTGTCCGTCACCGGGCGCTTGGAGAACGGCGCAGTCATCCCCGGCGCCTGCGAAAACTCGTCGGTCGCGCGGCAAACCGGAGGCGATATGCTTGAGTAACCGCTCTTCGCCGAGGGCGCCCAGGTTCATTGCTGCACCAGGGATGGAAAGGCGAGCACGACTAAAGTGAGCGAATTGAAAAGCGAATGCATTGCCATCGTGACCAGGAGCGAGCCACTCCATTCGTAGGCGATCGTGAAGCAACTTCCCAGAACCAGGAGGGGGCCGAAGGAGGGCAAATGCGCATGGACCGCAGCGAACAAGAGCGAATTCAACGCAAGGCCGGCGAACCGTCCCACGTAGCGTCTCACGACTCCATAAAGAAAAAAACGAAAGATGAATTCCTCGACCACCGGAGCGATGGCGACGGCGAGGAGAATGACAAGAATCCGCTGCTCCATCGTCCGGGACCCGCTGAAAAGCTGGACGATCTCCTGCTTGGTCGAACCACTGCCCAGCACGCGCTGTGTGATCGCGTCGGCGAGGAAGATCAGTGGATAGGCGGCGAATAGAAGGACCATGCCCGTGCCGAGGGCGCGCCAGAATCCAATTTTCGAGAGCCCGCCTAACGAGTTGAGATCGAGCCCGCGAAATCGCAGAAAACCGGCAATGAATAAAAATAAGGCAAGCGAAAGAAGTGCATTAGCAACCAGATCGCGCGTCTGAAATGCGCTGACCGCGTGAGCATGCGCGGTCGTCAGATTGAACGTGAACAAAGCAACCAGGGCGGAGGCCAGAATGGCATCTGGCAGACCAAAGTTCTTGACGGAACGCAAGTGATCCGGCCGCTCGCGCGCGCTGATTTGACGAGCGAGGGAGACGTAGATGTAAATCCCGGTCAGGAGAATGAACGCGTTGGTCACTGCTCCGAGCGCCGGGAGGAAGCTGTCGGCCGACATGCCCCTGCGCTGATCCTACGGAGCGTAGAAGCTCGGCAGAAAATACGCGCGGCCCATTTCTAGTTGCGGCAGGAGCTCCTTCGGCAAGGAAAGCTCCAGCTTGGGCTCGCCGCCTTTGCCGAATGCGCGCAGGAAACGGCTCACGCTGAAGGGCGGCCCGTATTTTACCACTGTTGCCTCAGGTGCGTTGCCGAGCTGCTTTGCCTTCCCATAGGCATCTTCGATCAACCCAATGCCGTCGATCAGCTTGTTCTCGAGTGCATCCTTGCCAGACATGATTCTTCCGTCGGCGATTGTGTTCCGGAGGTTTTCAGGCGGGAGGTTGCGTTCGCGCGCGACGATCCCCAGAAACTTGTCGTACGTCTTCATGACAAAACTTTGCACGTAATCCCGCTCTTCGGGCGTGATTGGCCTGGCTCCATTCAACATGTCTTTGAACTTGCCGCTTTTGAAGACGACAGAGGACAAACCGATCTTGTTGAAGAGCTGTTCGTAGTTCAGCGTCTGGATGATCACGCCGATGCTGCCGGTGATGGTTGTTTCGTTGGCCATCAGAAATTTGCCCCCGCAGGCAACGTAATATCCACCGGATGCCGCAAGTGAATCCATATAAACGACTACCGGCTTCTTCGCGCGCGCTCTGACGACGGCGTTGTAAATCACATCTGAAGCGGTGACCTCGCCGCCGGGCGAGTCAATTTCCACAACAATGCCGCGAACGTGATCGTCTTCGCGCGCCTGCTCCAGCGCTGCGCGCATATCGTCGACCATCGAGTCGCCCACGTTACCTGGGAGCGACGAGCTGATGAGGCCGCGCATCAGGATGACAGCGATCTTGTCGCTGTTTCCGCCGCTGCCGCGTTGCACAATCGTTTCGCGGAAATGCGGAGCCGGCTCTTCCATCCGAGAAATGCCGCTCAGCCGGCGGAACGCCGTCGCCCCAAGTCCGACGTTTAGCAGCACGCTCACGCACAGCGCGACGAACAAAAAAATGCTGAGGCAGCCTAGTTTCCGGTCGGCCATGTGGCGCTGAAACTGGCGGAGAACCACCTTCCGCACAAGCGGTTTCGCAGCAACCGGAACATCTAGACTGGCGTAAAAGCTGCTTTTACGGGGAGAAACAATATGGACTCAAGTGGACATCTTCCCCGAAGCGAATCTGCGGCGCCGCGTGCGAAGCAAAAAGCCCGCCGCAAGGGCCGGCCACGCGGCCAGCGCACAGCCCGTGTCACACGCGCCGCCGCAGAGCCACAATATGCAGCGGTCGGCACGCTCTCCCGGACAAAATCTTTACTATTAGCCGCGTTGCGGGTCTGGGAGCTGAAGCAGCGCGGCGGTCACTAGCTTTGGCGTCGCAGCGATCCAGAGCGTAGATGGCGCGTCCCGGCCTCGGCTTCAGTAACTACCGCGCGGTCCCGACGTTCCCGACCCTGCAAATAGAAATCTTTCAACGAGTGGTCCTCCTTCCTCTGGGCCGATCGCGCAGACAAGAAGTTGATCTACGTTCCGACCGGTGGCGTGATATCCTGTGCATGGTTAACCAATTCTTTCACGCCCGGGTCAATTGTAGCGGAACGCTTGAGAAATCGTCGCTGTCGTCCCAGCTGACTGGACCACAACGTCGAGGAGCTGAGCTGTGGGTGCGGAGTTCGCTGGGATGGTCCCTTTGATCCGTGTTGCTGAAACCGACGTCAGGGTTGCTGCCACGCCACCAATTTTGACTGTCGTCCCCGCCAGAGTGCCAAAGTGCGCGCCGCCGATGACGAATGTTGTCGAGCCGTCCGCCCTCGCTCGCCACGGAAAAATATCGTATGCGACCATCCCTGTGGCGGCGCTATCGATCGGCTTGATCACGACAAGCTTGTTGTTTGTATAGTCGGAACTCAGGATCGCACCCCCAGGACCAGCTACAACGTCGAGTCCCAGAGTACTGGCGAGCGTTGTTACGCTTTGCAGTGATTGTCCATCTGCCGCGAGCACTCCTCGGTAAAGCACCCCTTTCCACTTTTGGACGAGCAGGTTGCCTCGCATCCGACTATTGAAGGTCGTTGCCCGATATTCATCAATCCCGTCACTGGAAGAAGCAACTGTCACAAGGGGAGTGCCAACATAGTTCGTTGTTATCGGATCGGTCGGCCAGTGATAAATATTCTGGCGAGAATCATAGCGGCCCCGGTTACGATTGGGATGACCATAATACCGGCCCTGCACCAGATAGTTGATTTCATCCGGAGCATCCGTTAAGGCAATCGTCGAGGTCGTTGCTGATGTTGAAAGCGGGCCAAACGAAGTGTTCTGGCCATTGTCCGAGCCATACAGCTTGCCGCCAGTGGTCCAGACAATGTCCCATGGGTTACGCAGCCCCGGAGCAAACACTGTGACATCCACCCCCGGCGCAACATCAACAAGATCACCAAAAACCTGATCGTTGTTAACTTTGCCGGTTGCCGTTTCGATGTAGCTGATAGCTCCGTTGAAAACACTTTTCGAGAGCTGCGCTTTCAGGATCGCCCCTGATAGCGGCGACTCAGGCAGTGTTCCCATCTTGACGCTGGGAACTCCCGCATTTGTTGCGCTCCCATTGGCAATGAGAAGGTCTCCCACGTCGTTGAAAGTCATTCCGTTTATCGCATGATCCAGGTTGGCAACAGGCAACCGGGTGATCAACGGCTTTACCGTGGAAAAACCGGGTCCAGTTAACACTGATACCTGCCCATTATAGGGCGCAGTGCCGGTAAAGGAGCCTCCCCCTTCGGCATAAAGGTGACTGTGCGCGACGTAAAGTTTCACCGGGCTCGATGGATCGCGAGGATTAAAGGCGAGACCGAGAATCGATGGATTTAAGAGCGAGGCGATTGTCGTCACTACCTGGGTGTTAGTGACTGTGTAATCATCCGCGAACGTGTAGATTCGGATATTCCCCTGGTCGGAAGCCACATATAGCCGGCCATCCGGTCCCCAAGCTGCCTGGGTGGGCGAGGTTAGCGTTGCCACGGTTGTCGGAGCCGTAAAGCTGATCGGAACAGTTCCCTGCACATAATTAAAGGAACAGGGATTGCTCACGCCGTTGGGCGTTTCCACCGTGACAGCGACGGTGCCGCTCCCGGCTGGAGTGGTAAGTTTAATCGTCGTGGTAGTCACATTGGCGTTCGATGGGACGAGCGTGGTGGCC
>JBDTYN010000091.1:0-17203 GCA_040005675.1 Chthoniobacterales bacterium | reverse complement strand
GGCGGCGAAAGAGATCTTCGTGCTCGATCATGGCGCGCTCGAGCGGCTGGAAGATGACACCGCGGCCGCGCAGTTTTTCCGGGAGCGCCTCGCGCAGCAGCAGTTGGTCATCAGCAAAGACAAGCCGCGCTGCCGTGTCCTGAAGCGCGCGCGAACGTTCGCATATCTCAGCGCGCTCATCTTCCGCGAGTGGTTCGGGATGGTGGTAACCGCTCAGCTCCAGCGCATCGACATTTGCAAAGCGCCAGGCCTGATCGCGCCGGCTCGGCATCGGCAGCGCGGTGAATTCCGACCATGCAGCACGCTGCTCGGTCTGGAACCAGGAAGGCAAATCGAGGTTCTGCGATCGTGGAAAGCCCGACAGGATCGCCGCTGCGGAATCGGCCGACGGCGGTTCGGCTTCCATCACTTGATCAAGAACGGCGGTCTCGTTGCTCATGTCGGAACTGGAAAATGTGGGAGGAGCCTGAGCGCTTCGGTGGCTCCGCAAATTCGGGGCGCCAGGGCCCCTCTCACATTGTAGCAGCGGGCCGAACTTAGCCGACCGACCCTTCCATCTCAAGCTCGATCAGGCGCTTGAGTTCGACGCTATATTCCATCGGGAACTGGCGCACGAGATCGTTAACGAAACCGTTCACACTCAGGCTCATCGCCTGCGCTTCCGTGAGACCACGCTGCTGCATGTAGAATATCTGCTCAGCGCTCACCTGACTCACGCTCGCTTCGTGTTGGACGGAGTTCCCCGTGCCGCGGACGGTGATAGCAGGATAAGTGTCGGTGCGACTCGTGGAATTAATAAGGAGCGCGTCACACTCGGTGTTGTTCCTGCAGTTCTTGAGGTGTTTCGGAATGTGGACAAGACCGCGGTAGGTCGCGCGCCCTTCGCCGATGCTGATGCTTTTTGAGATGATGTTACTCGTCGTCTCATCAGCCGCGTGCACCATCTTGGCGCCGGTATCCTGATGCTGACCATTGCCCGCGAGCGCAATCGAAAGCACTTCGCCGCGTGCTTTCCGTCCCTTCAGGACAACGCCGGGATATTTCATCGTCAGGCGCGACCCGATATTGCAGTCGATCCACTTCACTTCAGCCTCTTCGTGCGCAAGCGCTCGTTTGGTCACGAGGTTGAAGACGTTCGCGGACCAATTCTGGACCGTGATGTATTGGATTTTGGCGCCCTTGAGAGCGACCAGTTCCACGACCGCGCTGTGTAATGTTGCGGTGTTGAACTTCGGCGCCGTGCAGCCTTCCATGTAGGTCAGTTCCGCGCCTTCATCGACGATGATGAGAGTGCGCTCGAACTGCCCGAAATTTTCGGCATTAATCCGAAAATAGGCTTGGAGCGGGTGCTTCACTTTCACGCCTGGCGGGACGTAGATGAATGAGCCGCCGCTGAAGACCGCCGAATTCAGCGCACTGAATTTATTGTCCCCCGTTGGGATGACCTTGCCGAACCACTTCCGGAAGATTTCCGGGTGCTCCTTCAATCCGTCCGTCGAACCCACAAAAATCACGCCCTGCTCGCCGACGGCTTTTTTGATGTTGGAATAAACTGCCTCGCTGTCGAACTGTGCCTCGACTCCGGCGAGGAATTTGCGCTCCTGCTCGGGAATACCGAGTCGCTCGAAAGTGCGCTTTACGTCGTCCGGGACATCTTCCCAGTTCCGTTTCGGTTGCGTACCGGCGCTGAGATAATAACGGATGTTATCGAAAACGATCGCCTCCAGATCCCTGCTGGCCCAGTGCGTCGGCATCGGTTTGCTCAGAAACGTTTTGAGAGCATTGAGTCGAAACGCGCGCACCCAATCCGGGTCTTCTTTGATGTCGGAAATGTAATGGATCGTTTTCTCCGTCAGGCCCACGCCGGCATCGTGAAGATGCGTTTCGGGGTAGAAGAAGTCGCCTTTGTCGCTCCGTTCGAGGTCGAGGGTTGATGTTTCCGTAGTCATAATTTTGTATTCGTTACACGAGCGCTGGCTCGGGCAGGTCGTCCCTGACCCAGTCGTAACCCTTTTCCTCGAGCTCCAGCGCGAGATCTTTGTCGCCGGACCGAACGATGCGGCCCTGCACCATCACGTGGACGCGATCCGGCACGATGTAGTCGAGCAGGCGCTGGTAGTGCGTGATCAGAAGCACACCCAGTTCGGGTCCGCGAAGTGAGTTGACGCCATTCGCGACAACTTTGAGCGCATCGATATCCAATCCGCTGTCGGTTTCGTCGAGCACTGCATATTTTGACTGGAGCATCGCCAGTTGCAGAATTTCATTCCGCTTTTTCTCGCCCCCGGAGAAGCCCTCGTTCACCGCGCGCGAGGTAAATGAGCGATCCATCTCGAGTAAATCCATCTTCTGGTAGAGTTGCGCGTAGTAATCAGTCGCCTCCAGTTCTTCGCCCTCGGGCATGCGCGCGGCAACGGCAGCGCGCAAAAAGTTCGCGATGGTGACGCCGGGGATTTCGCTTGGGTATTGAAAGGCGAGAAAGAGCCCTTTTCGCGCTCGCTCGTCCGGTGCGAGATCGAGAATGTTCTCACCGTCCATCAGCACCTGACCGCTCGTCACTTTGTAATCTGGATGACCCGCAAGGACTTTCGCCAGCGTGCTCTTCCCTGACCCGTTTGGCCCCATCACGGCATGAACTTCGCCGAGCGGCACAGTCAGGCTCAGGCCGCGAACGATCTCCTGTTCTGCGATCTCGACACGCAAGTTATGAATCGCCAATTCCTTCGTCATACTGAAATGAAACTATACTCGGAATCGGCCGATTTGCGAATCGCGAATGCACCTACGCCGGCGTCGCTTCGACGGCGCCTGAGTCGGAAGTCTAGCGCGCACTGAGCACTTCCGCGATCTCGGGATACTGCGTCTCGATCGTATCCTGAACAGCAAAGACCTCGAAGAGCCCCGACAAGCCGCGAATGTTTACGGTGCCGAGGGGCTGAAGGTTGAAGTGCTCAACCACGAGGTCGGCGACAGGTCGGCTCACGATCAAGTTTGAGCCGAGTTCCTTGGTTAGTTCCTGCATTCTCCACGTCACGTTAACGGCGTCGCCGATGACGGTGAACTCCATCCGGTGCGGTGAACCGATGTTGCCGACGACGACCTCGCCATGGTTGACGGCGATGCCGATCTTCAACTCGGGCAACCCGCGCTGGCGCCAATCCGCATTCAGTCGGTCGAGCGCCGACTGCATCGCGAGCGCCGCCCGGACGGCGGCGGTGGCATCAGCCGCCGCGCCCTGCGTGGTCACATTCCCCCAGACAGCCATGACGGCGTCGCCGATGAATTTATCGAGCGTGCCACCAAAGCGAAAAACGCACTCGACCATCGCAGTGAGGTATTCGTTGAGCTGCTTCACCAGCACATGAGGATCGCTTCGCGAACTCATCTGCGAGTAACCCCGAATGTCAGAGAAGAGGATGGTCGCTGGTTTGAGCATGCCGCCGAGCGACTCAGCGTAAGCTTTAGGCTGATCGAGCATCTGGCGGACGACATCATGCGAAACGTAGCGTTCGAGGGTGCGGCGGACGCGGTTTTTCTCAACCCGCTCCCCGGCGATATCCGAGAGCAGGCCGAGGACAACGGTCAGGTTCAGCTGAGTGAAAGGCGCGACCATTGGTACAAAGATCCCCGCTTGATTGAAGATCGTGAGCGCAATCCAGCCGTCCGCGCAATCGATGGCGAGCAGCACGATAAGGCGAACCCAGGGCGAACGCACAAAAAGTGAAAGTGTGACGGCCAAAACGCCAGCACAGGCGGTGAGCCCGAGTCGGGCCAGCGGCGCCAGTTCCGTGATGAATTCGCGATGGAGCGCCGCGTTAATGGCGTTGAGATGCAATTCCGGACCGGGCATCGAACCAAACGGCGTTTGATGTTCGTCGTGCTGCCAGTTTCCTTCCGCGCCTACGATGACGACCTTATCTTTGAAAAAGGCCCCGTCGCGGTAGTTATGCTTCCAGTAGTCCGGCACGAAAATTTCGAATACAGGATGGGGTGGAAAAGCGGCCCGCGGCGAGCCGGTGAAACGGAATATGTGCTCGTCCAGCCCGGGCGGGATGGCATTCGCGAACCCGGCCTTCAGTAGCGCGCGCGCACCCAGAGATACGAATTGCTCCGAATCCTCCGTGGGTTCGCGGCCTTCCACCTGCTCGAACGTGACCCGATACTGTGCCCGGCGCACGACTTCATCCGCGTCCGGCCAGAAATTCGTGTAGGCGACTCGGTCATCCATCGGACTTGTTTGCGGGACGAGCGAATCGGGCGGGCGCGTGTGACTGGCGCCAACCCGTGTCAGATTCGTCCAGCTCGCATCGACGAAATTGCTGCCGATCACCGCGCGGTCGCGATAGCGTTCGAGCGCGAGACGGAAGGGCGGATCTCCATCAGTCGGCGTCGGGAACGTCAGATCGAACATGACTGCTTTCGCGCCGGCTTCCACGAGCCGTTGCAGAATCAAACCGTGGACCTCTCGGGGCCAGGGCCAGTGCTGAGTCATCAGCGTTAGGGCGCGAGATTCGAGCGGATGTTTGTCGTCCAGCCCGTAGAGCTGCTCGATATCCATGTCGGCGTCGAGGTTGACCGATTCCGAGTCGATCGCGAGAAATACGAGGTCCGGGTTCATGGGAGTCGTCCGGCCGGCGCGGCTGATTGCGTCGCGGTAAAGATTGCGGACGCGAGCGTAGGCAAAGGGCTGCCTGATCTCCAGAAAGAGCAGCCCGGCAAAACAAACGACAGCGAGCAGGATAAGAGTCAAGCCACGCTTTGTCCGCATGCGCTTTTCGGAGCGGAAAGCATGCCTTCCGGGAGCTTTGCAGCTAACGGCATGGGCCCTGCTAATACGACGATGTGGCCTCTCCGTCCCGGTTGGTTCTCTGCGCGCTGGGCGCAATGCTTTTCGCGCATTACCTTCCTGCCCAAAATCTTGTCTCCCCGACGCTGGTGCCCGGTGCCGATTCTCCCCGCTCTTCTGCGGGTGTGAACGCCGACGGCACTCAACTGGCAGCTAACGCACAGAATTCTGCTGCCGCGATTGATCAGGCGCGCCTCTATCAACGAACGACGTCTTCTTCGACCGCCGGCGTGACGGCTGACGGCACGGCCCTGCCGGATTCAGATGCATCCGAGCCCTCCGATGACAGCTTCGGCACGCAGCAGATTTTAAAAACGCAGGAGCCGGCGCGCGACTGGGTTCTGGGCGGTGACGCTTCGGTATTTTACACAAGCAATGCCGCCCTGACTAGACGAGGCGAGATCTCCGACTCGTTCGGAGTCGCGAACGCGGCCTTGAGCTGGACGCATCCTCTTGGAAAGCAGTTCAGTCTTCAGCTCGGCGGCCGCACCTCGCTATTTCGCTACAACGAAACGTCGGAGCTGGACTTTGAGAGTCTGGGCGCAGGTGTCGGCCTCGCCTGGTCGCCTCCGCGTGCGCCTGGGCTCAGTCTCTTCCTTCGCTATGATTTCACTGAATTGCTCGATTCCGGCAGTGACGAAATCCTTCGTGATCACGAATGGACGCTAGGGACGGAGAAAACGATCGTTCTCGGGCGGGCCCACGCCGTGAGCTTTGGCCTGGTCGGCATGGCGGGACTCTCAAACCCTCACTCGGCGCAGCGCGACCAATTGGGCGCATTTGCGACCTATCATTTGCAGCTCGCGCGTAACCTCGATGCCGACCTGCTCTATCGCTTTGGCTATTACTTCTATAATCAGGGAGGCCGTCGCGATCGTAACCAGGTCTTTTCCGCCAGCCTCAATTATCATCTGGCGAATTGGATAGCACTGGGGGCGTTTTTCTCGCTCGGAAACAACCGCTCGACGGTTTCAGTTTTCGATTACGACGTTCTTTCCACCGGAGGTGGCTTGAGCCTGGCGATGCGGTTTTAAGTCGATCTGAAATTATGACTCCAGCATCGGTAGTGCTGTTCGGACCGGCGCAAAACTTATCTGCACTTACCCGCATGCGGGCGCTGATTTTCCTCGCCGCGTTTGCCATATCCCTCACTTGGACGATCGCGGTCTCAGCCGGCGCATTAAATGAGGCGCGTGTCACCAAGATCGTCAACGACGTCCGCGTCGTTGACCCCTCCGGTGGCGCGCGCCACGCCGCGCTCGACGACATGATCAAGGATCAGGTCGGCCTGAGGACCGGCCTTAAATCGCGCAGCGAACTAATGTTTCAGGATAGCACGCTGACCCGGATCGGACCCGAGACGTTCTTCAGCTTTCGAGCCGGCACGCGGGAAATGGCGCTCCAGCACGGGACGATGCTGCTTCAGGTGCCCAAGGGACTTGGGGGCGCCACGATCCGAACTGCTGCGGTCACGGCTTCGGTTACCGGCACAACGATCATGTTCGAATATCTGCCCGGCAACCACATCAAGGTGCTGGTGCTGGAAGGCACCCTGCGCCTGTCGCGTAATGGAAGCTTCGGTGATTCGCTCCTTCTTCTGCCCGGGAAGATGGTCATCATGAAACCGGATGCGAAACGCATTCCTGATCCCGTGTCGGTTGATCTGGCGCAGGTCGTGAAGACCTCGACGCTCGTCAACATGGGCGGCGGCGGAACGAAGGTCGGCGGCCTGCCCAGCATGACTCTGATCGATCGCGAAATCGAACGCCAGCGCAGAGAAAAAGATAACGCGGGTTTGGTCGACACGAACCTCGTCATCCCGGGCCGCGGAACCAGAGTCGTGCTCGTCGGCGACGACGTGCTCGCGGCGCTTGAGAAACGGAAAGACGCAGGCGGGACTTTGGCCGTTTCCGGAGGAAACGATGGCGACGGTGGGGGAAGTGGCGAACCGACTCCGACACCAACGCCAACTGCGACGGCAACGCCCGTTCCATCAGCAAGCCCAACGCCGTCAGCGACCGTTAGCCCAACAGCAACGCCTTCGCCGACCGCTACTCCCGGCGCCACGGCGACGCCTTTCGCGGCGCCCACTCCCACGGGTCCCTCTCCCACACCGATCGCCGCGAGCACGCCCCGCCCTACTCCGGATCTCACCGCAACTCCTCCGCCACCCGCAACTTCAACGCTCCACACCCCCCCGGTGGTTAACCCTCCATTCACGATCGACAGCTCGACAACCGTGAGAACGATCGGGCTCACGCCGAAGATCATTCGAGGCACACTGACTCTCACTGGGTCGATTTACTACGGGTCGGCGCAGGACGGACCCGCCTCCTACTTCCTGTTCGGCGGAAGCTCCACGTACGATGCGCAGCGTCACTTCGACGCAGATTTCGGGACGCACGGCGATCAGCCCTTCGATCCATTCGGCCCGGCGGTCTATCGCTTCAGTGCGCTGAGCGTGACTGGCACGCCCACCTTTACGACCACGAACGGAGGCCTCTTCAACGTCAGCTTCTCCAGTGACAGCACCATCTCAGAGCCACTCGGAACGAGCGCGTATAGTTGGGATGTAAGTCCCCTGCATTCGCTCACGTTCACTGCGAACGGGGGGATCAGCCTGAATAATGCAACGTTCACCGCGACTGCGGGCTCCCCGTTCAAGTACTTCCAGTTCTATGAACGCACGTCAGGCATGACGTTTGGCTCGAACGTCAACGCCCCTTCGGCTGGGCTCTTTCTCGATTCCGCAGCCAACGTGGACCTCGCCAGCGGTGCGAATGTCTCTGTCGACCACGCTGTGATCACTGCTTCCTCGACGGTCGATCTCTTCGGAACGCTGACCACGAATTTTCTCCAAATCTGGGCGGGCGGCACCGTGCAGCTCCATAACGCCCTTACCGGGCCGACGCTTCTCAACATCTATGCGCCCGGGTTGACGTCGACGCAGGCGATCACCGGCTTGGGCGGCGAGTTGCAGATCGGAAGCGGCGGAATCGATGTCTCGGGCGCTGATCTTACCGGCTTGGATAGGATTTCCACAGACGGCGACATCAAAGCAAACAGCATCAGCGCCACCCAGTTAATCCACGCTGGCGGCGCGATCGTTGGCGGGAGCGGCGTCTATAACTTGAGCGCGTTCAGCATTAATGCAGGCGGCGGGCTGTCTTACGTCGGCAATGCCGGCGGCATGGGTGGTAATCTCACTTTGGCCGCAGACACGATTTTCTTCGACAGCACTGCCGGCGGCATTAATGGCGCGACCCTGAATGGCGGCGACGCGACCCTCGCTTCCCTCACCGGTGGAGATGGTGGTACCCTGACCGTCGGCACGAATGCGAATCCGATTGCGGGTGACGTGGTGATCAACTCCCCAATCAGCGCCACGACCGGCACCAACATGCTTGGTCTCCCCACCGGTGGCAGCGGGGGCAGTGTTTTGGTGACATCAAACGGCACCGTCGCCGTCAATTCCACCATCAAGGTCTCTGACAGTGTCCAGCCAAGGGCAAGCAGTAGCGGCGGAAACATTGGCATCACTAGCAAAAAGACCAGTGGCACAGCCATTTCGATTTCGAGCAGCGCCCAATTGCTCTCGCTCTTGAATGCGGCGGCACCCGGTGCGGGGGGGTCGATCAAGTTCGCGTCCGCTGGCGGCACCATCAACATGAGCGGAACCGCAACGGCCGACCGCGGCACAATCGAAATAGCCAACAACGGCGCGAGCGGGACCGTGGATCTCACCAATGCGACGCTGAACGCGAGCACGGTCAAAGCCGGTGCCCTCGGCAGCAACGGCACGCTCAATATCGGTGGCGGTACAATCTCCGCCAATTCGACGATCAAACTCTACGCCACCGGAAGCAATGGGACCGTGAACTTCATCGATAATGTGACATTGAGCGGGAACAGCGTGAAGACGATTGCCGGCGATACGGTCAATATCTTCAACGGCAAAGTGGTCACCGTGAATGGGCTCGGACCGGCCCGGGTCTTCGCAAACAACGCGAACTACACCGGCTTTGGCGGGAACGGTTCGACCACCGGCACTTTCGCCGGACAGGGCGCGACCACACAGCCTTTAAGTGCTCTGCCACCCGGATTCTAGGATAGGCCGGCGGCCTTGTTGCCGATAATCTCAGAAAACCTATATTAATATGGAGCTTATAGTAAAAGGTACGCTTGGTGCTTTGGACAGGAATGCACCATGCGCAACGCCCGTCTCGGCTTTCTCGCCTTTGCCGTTCTTTATCTCTTCGCTAGCCCCGCGGAGGCCGGACCGCTCAACGAAGCGCGCATCACAAAAATTATCAATGACGTGCGCGTGGTGGAATCGAGCAAAACTCACTCTGCCGCCCTTCAGGAGGTCATTTCGGACGACGTGGCGGTGCGCACCGGCGTGAAGTCGCGTTCCGGACTCTTATTCCAAGATGACACACTAACCCGGCTTGGGCCCGAAACGATGTTCGGTTTCAAAACTGGGACGCGTGAGATGACTCTTATCCAGGGCGCAATGTTGCTTCAGGTCCCTAAAGGCCTCGGAGGCGCGCGGATTCACACCGCGGCTGTGACCGCGTCGGTTACCGGCACAACCATCATGATGGAACATCTCCCGAACGAGCACATCAAGGTTCTGGTGCTCGAAGGTAGTCTGCGCCTCGCGCTCGACGGAAAGCTCGGTCAGCACGTCATGCTGCGACCCGGCCAAATGATCATGATGCGTCCGAACACGGCCGCGCTACCTCGGCCCGTGACCGTCGACCTGAAGCGTGTGGTGAAAACGTCTCCGTTAGTCAGAATGGGCAAAGGAAAACCACTGCCGAGCATTCCCCTCATCGCACAGGCAATCGAGCACCAGGAACTGGCGAAGGCACAGAACACTCTCGTCACCACCCGCGCCCTTGTGAAAGGTAATTCCGTCGTCGATGCCGGCAGCTTGCCCTCAGTCGTCACCACCGCCGACCATGGTGCGAACGCATCGGCATCGACGGTGTCGAATGGTGTCGGTGCCGATCGCTCCGGGAATGTAGCCGGATCCGATCACAGCAGCGCCCTGGGAAACGTAAATGGCAACGGTAACGCGTATGGCCATGCCAGTGGAGTCGGCGCCCTCGACCCGCTGGTGGACCTGCAGCGGAACCCCAACGCTATCGGACACGTGATGGACACTTCACATGGCCACGGACAAGACAATCCCCACGGCAACCCGCATGGCAATCCTGGTCCTACGCCAGCGCCGACCCCGCCGCCGCCGGCACACTAACAAAGACAGGCGTTCTTCGCAGAAACAGATCAATCACACACTATGGATTCACCCCGCACCGGTGCCACACCACAAGCCACCAGCGAACTAAATAACCTGCTCCAGATTATTTCCGGAACGAGCTCGCTCCTGGAAAACATCTGGGAGGGAAATCGCGATTCGGAGAAATACTTCGCGATGCTGCGTGCGAGCGTGGAGCGCGCGGAACTGATTGCCGCACAATTGGTCGAGCAGGCCGGCGGTGTCGGAACCAAAGTATTGGTGAACCCGGAACTCAGCGAGTTTGCTCAAAAACGAGTCACGCAGCTACCGATTGTAAAGCCGCGCGTCCTTGTCGTGGATGATGAAGGAATGGCACTACTTTTGATTGACCGGATTCTGACCGAAGCCGGCTTCGAGGTCGTGACCGCGCAATCCGGTTTCGAATGCCTCGATACCTTCCGCAGTCAGCCCACCAAGTTCGATCTTGTGATTGTCGATCTGACGATGCCGTTTATGGAGGGGGACGAGACATTTCGGCGCCTGCGCGCGATCTCCGCAGACGTGCCGGTCGTGTTGTCTACCGGGTTCATTGAAGAAGGACGACTACAGCAAATGCTCAAAGAAGGCCTCGCCGGTTTTATCCGCAAACCACTCGGGGCAGACGAGATCGTCTCTTCTGTGCGCTCCATCCTCCAAACCGTCCAGGCTCAGGGCAGCGCCAGCCAGCCCGGCGGCATCGTGGCTGCTCTCTAAACCCTTATGTCCACAGAAACTGCGGTCCAGACGTTCGAACAATTCTCGCACAATCGATTGTTCGAAGGCATCAACCCCGAAGTTCTGGGAGGCATTGCTTCCGATGTCCGCGTCCGTCGTTTACGTGAAGGCGAAGTAATCTTCCGCGAAGGCGACCCGGGCGACTCCCTCTACCTGGTTGGAAAAGGATCGGTCAAAATCTCGAAAACCGGCCGGGGCGGAAAACAGGAGACGCTCGGCTTTATTCAGTCAGGGAATTTCTTTGGAGAAATGGCGTTGCTTGACGGCCAGCCGCGCTCCGCCATGGCCACAGCGGCCGAAGCGACGGTCCTCGGCGCAGTCACTGAAGACACCTTTCAGCACATTCTGGAGCTCGCGCCGAGCCGCTTGCACATGAACTTTCTGCGCTCGGTCACTGAGCGTTTGCGCAGTGTCAACTCGCATTTCATCTCCGAAGTGATGCGGACGGAGCGCCTCAGCCTTGTTGGCTCGATGGCGAATTCGATCATTCATGATCTGAAGAATCCCATTTGCATCGTCCGCTGCTGCTCGGACTTGATCGCGAGCGAAAGCAACGATCCGCGCCTGCGGGAATTGACCTCCATGCTCGATGGCGCCGTGGATGGCATGCTCGCGATGACACAGGAGCTGCTCGATTACGCGCGCGGTTCCACCTCTCTCACGAAGCAGCCTGTTTCGGTCTGGCGTTTGCTCGATGAGCTGAATCAGCAATCTCTCCGGCTCCTGCCGGGGAAGAACATCCAGTTCGTAAAGCGGATCCGCTACGAGGGCAATATCGAGATCGACCTCCCGCGCTTTACCCGCGTCCTTTGCAATTTGATTAAAAATTCACGCGAAGCGATGCCGAGTGGCGGAATCCTGACGATCACGACCGATTTGGTGAAGGATCAGTTTGTTCTGCGAATTTCCGATACCGGAGCCGGAGTTTCGCCCGACATTCTGCCGAAACTTTTCGAGCCGTTCATCACGCACGGGAAAACCCACGGCACCGGGTTGGGTCTCGCGATCGCCAAATCCGTCATCGAGGCGCACAACGGAAAAATTTCGATCTCCAGCGTCCATGGCAGTGGCACTACAGTGGACATTCGTCTGCCCGCGTTGCTTTCCGAGCCGGCTGTTTAATAACTTCTCAGTTACGTCGGTCCAACGCGTGGCTTCGCAAATGCGGATTGCGCAGGGAGCGCTGCGGAATTACTGGTTGCGCGTGATCCGCGCAAACCGATCGCGGGCTTCATACCCCGTGGTGTAACGGTAACACAGCGCCCTTTGGAGGCGTTATTCATGGTTCGAATCCATGCGGGGTAGCTTCTTTAAACCGAAATATCGCGCCCGACGTGGCGCGCCGCCCTTCCGCCAGACCGCACGAGCCGAGCACGCCGAAATACCTTCTAAAAATCACGAGCGATGATACACTCCCGATAACGGCTCGTCATGCGTGGTAAATTCAAGTCACAATTGAAAAGGGGCTTCGGTTTCGCGTTGTTTTGTCAGCGCGCGGCTCTTCTGTCGTTCTGCGCTCTCGGCTGCATCGGGTCCGCAGCAGCTCTGGATGATGTGCCGTTTCACTCGAGCGATCCATTGGCCCCGCGCGATGAATGGGCCGTGCTCCACCGCAACCCTTCTCTGGATCGCACTGATTACGCTCCACGTTATCCTTCCCGTCTGCTCTATTATTTGCAGTCGCGAAACGAACTCGCACTCGACCCTGCTTATATCGGGTCTTTGCAAACCTCGCTCCGAAGGCTGGGCTACTACTGTGGACCAATCGACGGGTCATTCTCTCTGGAAGTCACCGACGCGATTGCGCGGCTTCAGAAAGCGTACGCGATGCGCGTCAGCGGCTCACTCACACCTGCCGTGAGAAGGGCTTTGCGCATGCCATAGGCACCGCTTCCTGGTCGGGTGAAGCCGCAAAGTCCCGCGGCGATTCGCTCTAGAATACCGGAAAGAATGAATTCGCTGATGGTATTCACGTTTGTCTGTCTCGCGTTGACCGTATCAGCCGGGGAACTGCCACAGCAGGAGGAAGACGCGGCCGCATTGGAGATCGAACCGCCGTTGTTGATTAAAACTCGCGCCACTGACGGTTCGCCGCTTGACGCCGCCCCGTCCGCAGCCGCCGATGTGCAGCGACTGCAAACTGCCGTCGCGCGGGCGAAACAGAGCGCCGCGTCGGCGGAGCGCTTGTTTAAAGCTGGGATTCTTGCCAGGGTAGAAGCCGAGGAACGCGCTTTGAGAGTGGTGCGGCTGGAAGCGGATCTGGCCGAAGCAGAGCTGGAATCCGCCAAACACGAAGCGACGATTCCCGCGCAATCCGGTCGACCCGACCCGGTTTCACCGGGCCCAGCTTCAGGTGTCGAATCGGTAATCGCCCAAGCCTTGGAAACAGCAAGGGTGGCGGTGGCAGCACGCGATCGAGCCGAGCTTGCCGCCGCGGCGGCGAATCTGGAGCGGCAACGAAAATTGTTCGCACTCGGGAGCGGCCGAAAAGCCGATCTCAATCGCGCGGAAGAAAAGCTCGCTGAGTTGAAAGCGCGAGATCATTGAACGGCAGGTCTGGAGATGCGCGCTCGCGCCCGTCTCGTGCGGTCTGAACGAACTCGAAAAGCGACGACCCACCGAGTCATGCTGAAATGAAGATCGTACGAGCCTCCGCGGAACACGCGGTCGAACTGACAGACATCGCATACCGCGCAAAGCGCCACTGGGGTTACTCGGAGGAATGGATCCAACGCTGGCGGGACGTGCTGACAATCAGCCCGGACTTCATCACGCGGGAGGAAACTTATTGCGCGGTCGAGGAAAATGCCGCGATCGGATGTCACGCGTTGATCCGCGCGGACACAACGTTACGGCTCGAGCACCTCTGGGTTCTGCCACGCGCGATGCATCGCGGTATCGGACGCGCACTCTTCCAGCACGCCATGGCCCGCGCCCGCACACTCGGTTTCCGGAGAGTGGAAATCGAATCAGATCCGCACGCGGAAGCTTTTTATCTGCGGATGGGTGCCGAGCGAGCTGGCACGAGCTTGAGCGAAGTCTGCGGCCAGAAGCGCGAGCTGCCTTTTCTTACCTACTTCCTCTAGCGCACCGCGCTTTCACATTCCTTAGAAACGGTTTTGAAGGTGACATTTGCAATCAGCGAACAGCCGATTGACCCGCACGCTGACGCGGCTTCACCTTGGCTAATGCAAACAGCCGACAATCCATGGATCGAACTCTGTCCGGGAATCCGCCGGCAGACGATCACGAGCGGGCAGACGATGTATCAGATGCTCGCGCATCTCGACGCGGGCAGCCGCTTGCCTGAACATCGGCATCCGCAGGAGCAGATCACGCATGTCATACGTGGTCGGGTGCGAATGATTCTGTCCGGTGTTCCGCGCGAGTTAGGAGCCGGCGAATCGCTCTACATCCCGGGCAACATCCCGCATGGCGCCGAGACAATCGAAGAGGCGGTCGTGATCGACACCTTTAGTCCCCCGCGGAGCGAATATCTCGCGCTCGATGAGCAAGCAAAAGTCGCTCAGAGTCTTTCTCGAACGACCCGTCTGTAAGGCTTGCAGAAAAAGATGGCGTTCCATGCCGGGTGCCGAGTAGTCTCCGCGCCGATAGCCAAACTTCACCTCGCAAAAACTTATGTTGCACATCATCTGGTCCATCGTCGTCGGTTTCATCATCGGTCTGCTCGCGCGCGCCATCATGCCGGGCGTGCAGAATCTCGGGTTCATCATGACTACCCTCATTGGCGTCGGCGGCTCGATCCTCGGCGGATTGATCGCGCGGATGTTTTCCAAGCCGGAGCCGGGCGCTTCGTTTCACCCGGCGGGTCTGATCATGTCGATCATCGGGGCGCTCATTCTCCTCTTCATCTGGGGCCGTTTTCATCCCGGCGCCTGAGCCGCTCCATCGATTTTCCGGCGCAAAGCTGGGGGGACACGTCTGGCCGCCGCGTGTTTTGTCGGGCGTCGTAACTACTCGTCAGGCATTGTTTCGTGCTCTCTTTTGTCATTCCCGCTTACAACGAAGAGATCGAGCTGCCTGCAACAGTCCGTTCCGTTCGAGCGGCGGCGGAGGCGGCGGGCCAACCCTATGAGGTCATCGTCGTAGACGACGCTTCGACCGATCGTACGGCTGCCATCGCAGCGGAAGCCGGCGCGCGCGTTGTCCCGGTTCAACGGCGGCAAATCGCCGCGGCGCGCAACGCCGGCGCACGCGTAGCCGTGGGCGAGACTCTCTTCTTCGTCGATGCCGACACGCGGATCACCTTCGCGCACGTGATTGGCGCGCTCGCTGCGCTTGAGGCCGGATGCTCTGGCGGCAGCGCGCGCGTAAAGCTCGACCGCGAAGTGGCGCTTTGGGCGCGCCTCTTCCTCTGGCTTTTCTGCGCCGTTTATTTCGGGGCGAACCTCGGAGTGGGCGCTTTCATCTTTACGCGCCGCGAAACGTTCTACGCGGCCGGCGGATTCGACGAACAATATTTCGCGGGAGAAGAGACCTACCTGAGTCTGGCGTTGAAGAAATTCGGTCGCTTCAAAATCCTGCGTGAGCCGATCGTCACTTCCGGGCGCAAGGTGCGGATGCATTCCCCCGGACGTGTCTTGCAGCAAATGCTGTTCATATTGTTCGGGGGCAAACGCGCCTTGCGTGGACGCAAGAGGCTCGACCTTTGGTATGACGGAAAGCGGGAGCGAAGCGCCGGATGACCAGCAGGAAGCTGGGTCCGCGAGCGAGTCGCGACAACGCCATCCGCATTATCCTCGCGCAGACCGCGGCCGAGATTGGCCGCTGCCACGAGGTGATGCAAGAGCTCCGCCCGCACCACGGGAAGCGCGCGGCGTTTGTCCGCCAGGTGCAGCGTCAGCAGCGGGATGGATTTCATCTCGCTTACCTCGAAAGCGGAGGCGAAGTGCGCGCCGTCGCCGGTTATCGCCTCTTCGAGCTCCTCTTCTCCGGCCACACGCTCTATGTCGATGACCTGGTCACGCGCGGAACCGATCGATCCCTCGGCTTTGGCAGTCAGCTCTTCGATTGGCTCGTCGAGGAGGCGCGGCGGCAGAAGTGCCGGGCGTTGACCCTCGATTCGGGGGTGCACCGTTTTGGTGCTCACCGTTTTTATCTTATGAAGCGGATGAAGATCGCCTCACATCATTTCACGCTCGACTTTTAACTTGCTGCTCCCCGCAGCCGACCGATGCAAACGGCCTTGCGGTCGGCGGTTCTTCATCTAGAATACCGGCTCGTTTATGGCAGAAAGCAGTGAAACGATGGACCTGAAGGAGTTCCAGCTTCATGACAAGGATACCGGCAGCGCGGACGTGCAAGTCGCACTTCTCACTCGCCGTATCTCGCAGTTGACGGAGCACCTGAAGACCAACGCCAAAGATCATTCCTCGCGTCGCGGCCTCCTGAAAATGGTCGCCATGCGCCGGAGCTTGCTGGATTATCTCAGCAAGTCGAAGTCCGACCGGTATAAAAGCCTGCTCGAGAAACTCAACCTGCGTAAGTAACGCAGACGGTCTGCAGCGGCGGGACCCATCCGCGCCCTCGCCATTCGGTAACAACAAAGAACAACGGCAGCCAGGCCGTCGAACCACCTCTGATTAGAGGTTTTAGCTCCGAGACAGTGGCGCAAGTTTCCAACTTGCGATTAGGTTCGAAGTTAAAACCTACAATCAGGGTGACCGGCTTGGATTCTCGCCCAATCCAGAAAGAAAAAATGCAACACAAGGTCACGGCCCAAATCGGGTCCACACAAGTCTCAATCGAAACCGGCAAAATCGCCAAGCTCGCCGACGGCGCGGTCATCGTCTCCACTGGCGACACCATCGTCCTGGTCAGCGCAGTTTCCGCCACCCAAATCAAGGAAGGGCAGGACTGGTTTCCGCTCACGGTTGATTATCGTGAAAAGGCTGCCGCGGTCGGCAAATTCCCCGGCGGCTATTTCAAGCGCGAAGGCCGTCCGTCCGAAAAGGAAACGCTCACTTCGCGGATGACCGATCGGCCGCTCCGGCCGCTCTTTCCCGCGGGTTATCTTTACGATACGCAAATCATTTCGATTTTGCTCAGCGCGGATGGCCAGAACGATCCCGACATTCTCGCGATCAACGGCGCTTCGGCCGCGCTCACCGTTTCGGACATTCCATTTGCCGGCCCGATCGGCGCGGTCCGCGTGGGACGGGTGGATGGGAAATTCGTCGCCAATCCCACGCATGACGAGCGAAACGAGAGCGATCTCGACCTCGTTTATGTCGGCACGGAAAACGACGTCATCATGATCGAAGGCGCCGCCCAGGAACTACCGGAAGCCGATTTCGTGAAAGCGCTTGAGTTCGCGC